>NZ_JADBUN010000151.1:0-20443 GCF_020245625.1 Microcystis sp. M049S2
ACTCTTACAATTAATAGAGACGATTCTCGTTTATAAGTTACCGCTTCTCAATCGTCGGGAGATAGAAACTATGTTTAGTTTAGATGAATTAAAACAAACTCAGTATTTTCAAGATGTGCGCGAGGAAGCGCGTCAGGAAGGTCGTCAGGAAGGTCGTCAGGAAGGTCGTCAGGAAGGTCGTCAGGAAGGCATTGAGCAAGGCAGACTAAACAAAGCATTAGAGGCGGTCCCTCGTTTGTTAGCCCTAGGGTTAAGTGTTGAGCAAGTCGCATCCGCCTTAGAGTTAGAGGTTAAACAGGTTAGAGCTATACAAAAAGGGACATAAAAAAAGCGATCGCCTTTTAGAATAAAAGCATGAAAACTGACGCGATTTTTTATCAACTCTTTCAATCATTCCCCTCTATCTTCTTTGAATTAATTCAACTCCCTGGTTTAAGTATTCTCAATGTTAGTAAAATCCAATAATCCCAGTAATGCTAGTATATTTGAGTAATACCCACAAATTTCGATGATGTAATTGTAATAACTGATCACTGATCACTGATCAGCCATTCCGATGCCCTTTCACCCAGATCTAGGGGCAGACTAACCGCTTTACCGAGACGGGGACGCTCACGGGTTTCGCGGATAAAAGCTTGAAATTGACTAACACCACCCCATTCGTGGAGATAATTGGCGATCGCATTGAGATGTTCCAGATATTCAGACTCGGAGAGGGGAAAAGAAGCTTGTTCGAGATATTTCCACATTACCTGGACATGAACCTTATCTTTGATGCGTCGTAGCTGGATATCGTAGGAACGACCCCATTTTTCTAGTAATAATTGCTGTAAGTCCACACCCGTCATGGTTGATATCGCTTCTCAGATGTCAGTCAGTCAATTAATTCTAACTTACTTTTAGCTGCTGCCCCTAGGTTAGTCCACCGCGCTTCGATTCAGACAAATTCCCATAAAAAAGTTTTTTTCGGTACAGCGAGTATGTAAAATGGAATGTTGATCTTTCTTGGCCTAAACAGCATTTCATGATTTCGAGTAACGACTTTCGGAGTGGCACAACCATCCAGATCGATGGCTCTGTCTGGCGGGTGGTGGAATTCTTGCACGTCAAACCGGGTAAGGGATCGGCCTTCGTGCGAACCAAGTTAAAAAATGTCCAGACCGGCAACGTGGTAGAACGGACGTTCCGGGCGGGGGAAACCTTGCCCTCAGCCACGATCGAAAAGCGTACCATGCAGCATACCTACAAAGAAGGTGATCAGTTTGTCTTCATGGACATGGAGACTTTTGAGGAAGCAACTCTCACCCCGGTACAAATGGGCGATCAAGCCAAGTATCTGAAAGAGGGAATGGAAGTTAATATTCTCTTTTGGAATGAGCAAGTGTTAGATGTGGAATTGCCCACCTCGGTAATCTTGGAAATCACCGATACAGATCCTGGAGTCAAGGGAGATACGGCCACCGGTGGCACCAAACCGGCGATCGTAGAAACGGGAGCGCAGGTGATGGTTCCCCTGTTTATTTCCATCGGTGAAAGGATTAAAGTGGATACCCGGGATGGTTCCTATCTGGGACGGGAATAATTGTGATGAGAAGCCCAGAAATAAGGGCTTAGGGACGGGTTTGGGACTAAAGCCAGTGTTCTGAGCCTGTTTCCCAAAACTTAGCCGCTAGATGCCAAAAATCGACGGTTTGGTGGGTGCTAATTTGGATTTGTTGCTTTTTATTTGCGAGGGGATTTCAGAGCGGTGACTATTGATTACAACGAAATTCGAGAACTGATCAAAACATTGGCAGCAACGGATATCAGTGAATTTAGCCTGAAAAGTGGAGATTTAGAGCTAAATATCCGCAAAGGAACCGTTAATACTGCCCTTAGTCCTCTCCCCGCTCCCTTACCGGTGGTGACAGCCCCGGTCGCCCCTCCAGTGGTAGCCGCCAGTCCCACCCCGGCCTCGGAAACCCCCACCCCCGAACCTGTGGCCGCCGCTATTGATAAAAAATGGCTGGCGATTACCTCTCCCATGGTCGGCACTTTTTATCGCGCTCCCGCTCCCGATGAACCCTCTTTCGTGGAAAAAAACGATCGAGTCCGGGTCGGACAAACGGTCTGTATCATCGAAGCGATGAAGTTGATGAACGAAATCGAAGCGGAAGTGGCCGGGCAAATCGTCGAAATCGCCGTCGCTAACGGTGAACCGGTAGAATTCGGTCAGACATTAATGTGGGTTAATCCCGAATAGACAGAATGAAAGCTATCCTCATGACCGCCGTGGATGTCCTACAGCTTCAGGAAGTCCCCACCCCGAAAATTAGTCAACCGCATCAGGTTTTAGTAGCATTAAAAGCCGCTGGTGTCAACCCTATTGATACAAAAATTCGTAAACGCGGCACTTTTTACCCCGAGCAAATGCCAGCCATTTTGGGCTGTGACGGGGCGGGAATTGTCGAGGCCGTTGGGGCGGCGGTGCAGGATTTTCGACCTGGGGATGAAGTGTACTTTTGCAGCGGCGGACTGGGCAGGGCCGGCACGGGAAATTATGCTGAATATGCCCTAATCGACGCGGATTATCTAGCCCACAAGCCGAAATCTCTTTCTTTTGCCGAGGCGGCCGCTTTACCTTTGGTTTTAATCACCGCTTGGGAAGCAATCTATGATCGCGCCCGTCTTCAGTCGGGACAAAGCGTACTTATCCATGGCGGGGCCGGGGGTGTTGGTCATGTTGCGATTCAGTTGGCGAAACTGAAGGGAGCTAAAGTTTATACGACGGTGGGAAATAGCGATAAAGAGCGTTTAGTGCGGCAATTAGGGGCAGATTACCCGATTTTATACAAACAAACCGATTTTGTCTCGGCGATACTTCAACAAACCGCAGGGAAAGGAGTAGATGTCGCTTTTGATACGGTGGGAGGGGAAACTTTTAGGCAAACTTGCCGAGCGGTGCGAGTGTACGGCGATATGGTGACGATTTTGGAACCTACGGGCAGCTGGAAGGAAGCACGCGATCGCAATTTGCGGATTAGTTTAGAATTAATGTTAACCCCGGCTTTGATGGGACTGCCAGAAGCGCAAAAATATCAAACAGAAATTCTCAGACAAGGGGCGCGTTTAATTGACGAGAAAAAGTTAACTATTCATCTCTCCCAAACCTTCCCTTTAGCGGCAGCTATCAGCGCCCATCAATTGCTAGAAACTGGTTCGGTGACGGGGAAAATAGCCCTAATTATCGACTAGAAATCTGCCGGTCACTTATATATGATACCTCGTTGTCAGGGTTTCTCTGGCCAGACATTTCCAGAGGTTTTAGCTATTGTGTAACCCATCAGGGAAGGGAAAAGACTCTCCCTTTTCTCATTACAAGGTAGAACCTTGGCAGAAGAAAAAAGAAACGGGATTAAGGTTGTTTCTGTCCCTTTTTCTTATTTTTGTAGGACTTATTGTTTCTGACTATTCTTAGCAAGTTTCCGCTGCAGGCCAGTAGTGAATCCGACAACAGTTACTAAACCTAACATGGCTAGAGGTTCAGATTCGGGTACGGGTACGGCCACGGTACTCACTTTTAAATTATCAAAGGCAATATCAGCATTTTCGTTATTGTTCCCAAGTATCCCCAAAATCTCGATAGTGCTTTGACTACTGGTTGCTGTGAATGTAAAATTGCCCGAGCTATTGATCCCGACTTGACTGGAATTACCCAGCAAAGTACCCCCGACCCCATTTCCATTAAAAGCATTCACCTGTACGGCATGAGTGGTAGTTATACCGACTTGGGCGGTAGTAAAATCCACTTCATAGGGGTTGCCGGCAATAGTATTTAAAACGGTAAAAAAACTGCCGCTGGTGGACGGAGGGCCAAAGAAAATGATACTTGGGGCAAAACCAACAAAAACGTTACCTGTATTAACCGTGTAAGTGGTGGTTCCACCAACATCGGCAACACTCGTAAAAGTATTAGTTGGATTTAGACCGGTTCCCGTTGAAGGAATTGTGGTAGTATATAAGTCCTGCAATACAACAACAGGCAAGGCCTGGGCTGAGTTACTCAATCCTAAAAATCCTACCAACAGAGTAGAACCAGCAACTGATAAGCAGGGCTTTACCCCCCCCCGAAATCGATAAGTTTTGCTAAAGTAAGCATGGAATGGCTCCGATAATAGGTGAAATGCTGTCCGTACTCTACAGTATTCAGTTATAAGTGTCAAGGCATTGAAACGGGTAGATGATAAAAATAAACTCAGTACATTTTCCCTTGAACAAATTCGCAACAATTAAATCAGGAAATTCTAATGGATGCCGATGGTAAAAAACGCATCTTAGATGCGTTCTAGCAAGGCCGAAGCCTGTTGCCTCTTGCCTTATCTCAACAAGCAATTTAAATACGCGGGCAGCTATTGCATGAGTAGAAAACGGGTTTCTCGGAGAAACCCGTTTTCTGTGCGTTACTCAACGGATTTAGTATAAGATGCACGGGCAGCTGTTGAGGGATTACCTGGAGACGAACCTAGCTAAAAATACCCCCACGCAATCGGTCAACCTGATTACGTTAAAATCAAAAGCAGGATACTGTGTATGACGGAAAAACTCGATGAACTCAGTGATTAAAGCGGTACAAACTGCCTATTATGGGGATGCAGCCTATCGGACACCACCACCAGACTTAGAATCTCTCCTGCTCAAAGAGAGAATTGTCTATCTGGGGTTGCCCTTATTTTCCTCCGATGATGTCAAGCGCAATGTCGGGGTGGACGTGACGGAATTAATTATCGCGCAACTGCTTTACCTGCAATTTGACGATCCCGAAAAACCGATTTTCTTCTATATCAACTCTACCGGCACATCCTGGTACACCGGCGACGCGATCGGCTACGAAACCGAAGCTTTCGCCATCTGTGACACCCTCAACTACATTAAACCTCCCGTTCATACTATCTGTATCGGGCAGGCCATGGGAACTGCAGCGATGATTCTTTCCGCAGGAACCAAGGGTTTTCGCGCCTCCTTACCCCACGCTACCATTGTTCTCAACCAAAATCGCACTGGGGCCCAGGGACAAGCCACCGATATCCAGATTCGCGCCAAGGAGGTAATCGCCAACAAACAGACGATGTTGGAAATTTTCTCGAAAAATACGGGTCAAACCACCGAAAAACTGGCGAAAGATATGGATCGCACCTTCTATCTCACCCCACAACAGGCGAAAGACTACGGATTAATCGATCGCGTTCTCGAAAGTCGCAAGGAACTACCGAAACCCCTCGCCCAAGTTAGTTAAGATTTATTACAAATTAGCAGGAGTTGTTACCAATTATGCCTATCGGTGTGCCAAAAGTTCCCTACCGTCTGCCTGGTAGCCAATACGAACAGTGGATTAGCATTTACAGCCGTCTTTCGGTGGAACGCATTCTTTTTTTGGGGCAGGAAGTCACCGACGGGTTAGCCAATGCCCTTGTGGCCCAAATGCTTTATCTCGACTCGGAAGATCCCACTAAACCCATCTATCTCTATATCAACTCGCCGGGGGGTTCCGTTACCGCCGGTATGGCCATCTACGACACCATGCAGTACATCAAAGCGGAAGTGGTGACTATTTGTGTGGGATTAGCGGCCTCTATGGGGGCATTTTTACTGGCTTCCGGTAGTCCGGGTAAGCGTCTCGCCCTTCCCCATGCGCGGATTATGATTCACCAACCCATGGGCGGAACTGGGCGCCGGCAAGCGACGGATATCGACATTGAAGCTAAGGAAATCCTGCGTATTCGCCAGCAATTAAACGAAATTATGGCTAATCGCACCGGACAAACCATCGAACGCATCGAAAAAGACACTGACCGCGATTATTTCCTCTCCGCCGAGGAAGCCGTCGCCTACGGTTTAATCGATAAGGTGGTGGAGGGAAGACCGGCTTAAGTCAGCCAGAGGTTAGAACAGGCGAGAAACCTGTTCTAACTGCCATTGGACAAACTTCCTTAGATGGTGGGTCGGTTTATCGGATAATCCCATAAGAGGATATCTGTTGGGTATGGAATTTTTAGCAACTTTAGAAACAGGCTTGATCTCTGCTGTGGCAATCATCAAGTTTTGCCTAGAAAGTATTTCGATCGCTTGTGTGGTGATCGGATTAATTAAAACCCTACAATTAGCTTGGCAGTCTCATCGTCACCGTCGCAGTCTTCCCCCTTTTTCCTTCAATCAAATTCGCATTCGTTTCGGTACTTGGCTATCTTTAGCCCTAGAGTTTCAGTTAGGTGGAGACATCGTGGCTACCACCGTTACACCCACTCTGGAAGCCTTGGCAAAACTCGCCCTCATCGCTATTATCCGAACTTTCCTCAACTATTTCCTCAGCCAAGAATTGGAAACGGAATTGTCCATGGAAAAAGAGCGATCGCAACTAGCAGCCCAGGACAATCTCAGGGATTTTTAATGCCAAAAAAAGGTGAGTTGACAATCACCTGACACTAAGCCCTGATAAGTTGAAAAACTTTTTCAGCAAGCTCTAGATAGTCAACAGCTTATTACTTTTGATCGCCCATTGGGTCAATTCCGTGCGATTATGAAGACCAGTTTTATGGAGCATATTCGACACATGACTTTCGATTGTCCGTTGACTAACATTGAGTTTTGCGGCGATTTCCCGATTAGCCAGGCCCTGGGCGACCAATTGTACTACTTTTAATTCCGTTGGGGTTAATTCCACATTACCCGGAACCTGAACAGGGGTGACATACTGGGAATGGATGCGGGTGCTGCGTTTCGGCAATCGGCCCGCTTGTTTGAGGGAAGACTCCACCAGGGCCACTAATTCTTCCGGTTCAAAGGGTTTAACCATATAAAAATCGGCCCCGGCAGTTAAACCTGTCACCTTGTCCTGACTTTGATCCTTAGGGGAGAGAAAAATCACGGGAAGACCACTAAAACGACTGTCCTGACGAATTGTTTCGAGGAAGGCATAACCATCCATTTCCGGCATGATCAGATCACAGATAATTATATCGGGCATTTCCGCTGCTTTGGCCGCATTTGCCCCGCGTTCGAGGATTTCTAGGGCTTCCCGACCGTTTTCTGCGGTTGTCACCCTATAACCACGAAACTCTAGATAATCCTTCACCAAAAGTATTAAATTTGGGTCATCGTCGATTAATAAAAGTTGTTTGTTGTCTTTGTTGGTCTCTTTCATCGCTATTTTCTGGGCTACAGGGTTGGGGGAATGGAGACGGACAAAGGATCGACAGGCACTCATGCAACAGGTAGTTAGGGTTTCCTGAATAAATCTAAAAACCTTATCCAACAAGGTTTTTAGACTTTTTTTCTCTCAAAAACTGCCGACCATTGGAGTGATTGGGGGGAAAATTCTGGGCTCTTCTGGTTTCTGTGTGGAAACGAGGTCTATACTGATGGTTTCTTCGTCAAAATAGCCCTAAAAGTTTTGCCCGATAAGCATTTCACAATTCCATAAGCAAAAATTATCACACAAAGTCGAGAAGAGCCAATTCTGGGACTTTTTCCCTAAAAATTAGGTAATTGACTCCCTCAAAATCGGTAAAACCCTACACCCCACACCCCACACCCCACACCCTGCCCCCACGAAAAACTTTTTGCCGCAAACCCTAATTAATTGTGTTTCAGCTAGTTTTAACCCTGTTTTCCTCTATTGTTTCGGGTTCTTCTTTTGGACAGTTCAGGGAAATTGCCGGTAAATCGTGGCAAAGGAAAGCATATTCGGTGACGATTTGATTACCGATTAGGTGTTCTTGGATAATTCTTTCGATCGCTTCCTTGTTTACCCTTCCATACCAGACTCCTTCCGGGTACACTAATAAAATCGGTCCCTGGCTACAAACCCGCAAACAGTTGGCTTTAGTGCGAAAAACACAACCCGGACGGTCGGCGCTAGGGCGATCGAGTTGTAATTCACTTAACCGCTTCTTTAAATAATCCCACACTTCTAACCCTTCTTCCTTGTCACAGCATTTTGGCTTAGTCTGATCGCAGCAGAGAAATAGATGACGCTGGATCTGGGCCAGTCCCAACTTAGCCACATTTTCCCCCAAGATATCTCTAGTGTCCGCTTCTTCCATAAATTTTTTTTATCAACTAAACTCTTGACATTGAACAGAAAATGTGCATAGCCGACTAAACTTTCGGTTTGAGGATGTAACGATAGATGAGATAAACGATAGCGGCAAGGATTAAAGCGCTCAAAACTGCGCTAACTAGCCGTAAAATCGCCGTTAAAATCGAAAGAGCCACAAAAACCCCCGCCACTGCTACGACTACCTGTGCCGGTGTGGACAGGCTGCCGTACCAAGTTTTCACTTTTTCGAGAGTGGCAGCAAAACTAACCGGGGTATCAAGGGGGGGAAAATCGTCGGTTTCGATTTCCACTTCCACTTCCTCTGGGGTATATTTAGTATCGAACGGTTCGGGAGACTGCATAAACACTCAAGCTACTTAACACTTCATCCCTATTCTATCGATGATTGGGGTTGACAGGGGTTGAGACAGAATTAGTGTAACAATGAGTTTATCCATAGCTAGACGACCAGAATCTATGAGCCTATCGACTCCCACCGTTACCGCCATCAATTATCCTGATGCTACCATCACTAGGGCCGAACGCGCCCTCTGTTGTTCTCCTTTCCGTGTCACCCTATTCGCCGCTATGCTGGAGCAAAGTGTATCACTTTTAAGCATTCCTGGTGCTGGGGGTTTAGAGAAAGGTTATACTTCCAGACTGCTGACGGAAGCAGCAGTGGAAAGCTATCTTCTCTGGTTGATTAAAGTGGGAATTTTGCGACGCGAAGTAGATGGACAGGGGATAACCGATAGTTTTCGTCTCACTCCTTTAGGGAGAAAATTAATAGAAAAATGGCAACCCCAAGGGGACTTTTTCCCTCAACCCACTTTCTGGCAAAGATTTTTCAATACTCTGCAACGTTGGTTTTCTTTTTAATGCTGTTGGGAGTCAGTTATCAGTTATCAGTTATCAGTTATCAGTTATCAGATGTGAGTTTTCAGTTATTAGCCTCTTGCATGAGTGCCTGTCCTTATAAGTAGCATATACTCAACGGATTTAGTATCAACTGATTACTGTTTACCGATTACTGTTCACTGAAAATACTCAATAAAAAAACTAGATGAAAGCAATTATGGTAGTGGGGACGACTTCCCACGCGGGTAAATCTTTTTTAACTGCCGCTTTATGTCGTTTATTCAACCGGAAAGGCTGGCAAGTAACACCCTTTAAAGGTCAGAATATGGCCCTTAATGCCTATGTTACCGCAGGAGGGGGAGAAATGGGTCACGCCCAGGCGGTGCAAGCATGGGCCGCGGGGACAATTCCCCGGGTAGAAATGAACCCAATTTTATTAAAACCCCAGGGAAATATGACCTCTCAGGTGATTATTAAAGGCAAGGCTGTGGGTGTCACCACGGCAGCGGATTATTATCAGAATTATTTTGAGCAAGGTTGGCAAGCAATTAAAGAATCTTTAGCTCAATTATCAAGAGAATTTGATCTAGTTGTCTGTGAAGGTGCGGGAAGTCCGGCGGAAATAAATCTCAAACATCGGGATTTAACTAATATGCGGGTGGCTAAATATCTCGATGCCGCTACTATTTTAGTGGTGGATATTGATCGCGGCGGAGCTTTTGCTCACGTCGTCGGTACGTTAGAATTATTAGAACCGGAGGAAAGAGCTTTAATTAAAGGTATTGTGATCAATAAATTTCGTGGACAAAAATCCCTCTTAGATTCGGGGATTACTTGGCTAGAAGATTACACAAAAATTCCCGTGTTGGGAGTTCTTCCCTATAGTGATATCTTTTTGAGTGCCGAGGATTCTCTCAGTTTACTCGATCGCCCCGCCCAAAAACCCAAAGCTGAACTAAATATCATTGTCATTCGTCTGCCTCATATCGCTAATTTTACTGATTTTGACCCTCTCTGTGGCGAAGCAACGGTTAATGTACGTTATCTAGAATTACAGGAATCTTTAGGTGATCCCGATGGGGTAATTATCCCCGGCTCTAAAACCACTGTTGCTGATTTAATTGCTCTTAATCAAAGTGGTATGGCTAATCAATTACAAGCCTATCACCAAAGGGGAGGTATTATCTTTGGCATCTGTGGTGGTTTGCAAATGTTAGGGCGATTAATCCTGGATCCTGACCATCGAGAAAGTCCCGAAAGTGAGGCAGCTGGCTTAAATTTACTGCCGTTAAAAACGGTAATTACTGCCGAAAAAATTACCCGTCAACGACAAGTTTTATCTAATTTTCCCGAAGGGGGTTTACCAGTAACAGGATACGAAATTCACCAAGGAATAAGCGCATGGGAAAGTGAATCAGGTTATCAAAAAATGTTCGAGGAAGATGCTAGTCTAGGAATTGTCAATGATTCTCTGTCAATTTGGGGCTGTTATTTACATGGTATCTTTGATAATGGTTCTTGGCGAAGAACTTGGCTAAATCATCTACGTCAGCGTCGCGGTTTATTATCTTTGCCGACGGGAATTGCTAACTATAGTGAACAAAGAGAAATAACCCTAGATAATATGGCTAATTTATTGGAAGAACATTTAAATCTTAACCCTATTTTTGCTCATTTGTAAGGAGAAATTATGACTATTGCAGTGCGTTTTTTACCCGATGATATCATCATAGAAGCGGAAACGGGAGAACTATTATTAGATGTGGCCAAAAAAGCAGGAATTGACATTCCTACTGGCTGTTTAATGGGTTCCTGTCACGCTTGCGAGGTAGAATTAGATGATGGTACTCAAATTTGTAGTTGTATTACTGGTATCCCCGGCGATCAAGATTCTTTAACCGTTCATTTATACTCCGATCCGCTCTGGTAGTTGTTCAGGTTTTCTGATAACAGAATTCGGGTATTACTGTTAAGTTTACGACTTCTAACTAGGAGAATAATGGCTCGGCGACTTCTCGTCTAAGGGAAAGTTTTTGATTTTTGCAAGATGTCCATGGATAATAGTATATGCAATATATTGATAAAATAGTATAACAGTTCGTATCAATGGGATGTAAGAATAAATTTCACCAAACCCTTGACAAAAGTTACTTTTTGTATTACCCTGCGATAGTGGTGATACCACGAAAAATACTTACATATTAACTATTTTAAAATATGTCAGATTATTATCATTATCAAAATTCTTGCTGTGGGACTGCCCACGCTTATTTGCTACCCTCTCTGAGTCAGATTTTTGCCGATCTTGCTCCTCCTGAAAAGCGTATTTTTGATCTCGGTTGTGGCAACGGTTCGATCGCTAATTGGTTATCAGAAAAAGGATTTCAAGTCAGTGGCTGCGATCCTTCCGAATCGGGGATAGCAGAGGCAAAAAAAGCCTATCCTGAACTTGATCTATACGTTGGCTCCGCCTATGATGATCTGGCTAGTAAATTTGGCACTTTTCCGCTGCTAATTAGTTTGGAGGTGGTAGAACACGTCTATGCTCCGCGCGATTATGCTAAGACCGTTTATAATCTGCTGCAACCCGGAGGATATGCGCTGATATCCACTCCCTATCATAGTTATCTCAAAAATTTAGCCCTAGCGGCTACGGGTAAGATGGACGAGCATTTTACCGCTCTTTGGGATCACGGACATATTAAATTCTGGTCTGTCAAAACTATCACAAAACTGTTAACAGAAGCTAATTTATCGGTAGAGAAAATCTATCGTATTGGTCGTATTGCTCCCTTAGCAAAGACGATGATTATTCTCGCTCGTCGGGGTCAATAAATCATACTAAATCCTGTTTAAAAGGTATAGGAGAGGACGGTAGCAGGGAATTTGAGCATTTGTACTAAAATTCCCAATGCGCAGTTTAAATACAGTACAGCTTAGTCAAACTTGGGAATAATCCAAGCTGCTACAATAGCCAATAAAACAACAATTTCTAAGACCTTATATAAGTTAAGAGATTGTAGCCACTGAAAACTATTGGCTAGACGCAAACTTAACCCCCATTGACGTAATTGAGATAACCATAATTTCGGATTATCTTGTTCACGAAAACGCCATTTAAGGATAGATAATAACAGGGGAACCCCTCCCACTTTAGCAGTCATGAGCAGGTGCAGGATCAGACATACTGCCATAATTAACCAACTGAGCAAATGGGCATAATACCAAAAGTGATTTAATTCCCCTTCCGGTAGCCATTCGGAATCCATCATCCGGCCACTATACAAAGCAAAAGTTAGCGCAAAAAGAGTCAAAGTATTGACTAAACGATGGAGACTATACCACCAAATCGGCTTACCAAATTGGGTTAATTTGTTAAGAGAATCACTTTGAATTAATCTTTTGTTGCCCCGACGAAAAGCATAGATAGCAAAAACGGGAAAGATAATCAGAGTATAGAGGCCAAAAGTGCCATGAATACTTTCAATTTCTCGGTATTCTGGTAAAGGCAGTTTTAACCAACGACCGTCAAAAGTATCATAGGTCCAATAGGCTGTAACCATGGCGGCAATGAGGACAATTCCCGTTAATCCGTGCAGAATTCGCAGTAAAAGAGGTTGATAAGGTTGATTAGTTTTCATGAACTCGATCGATACAATGGGGTATGTAAACTTGCCCAGATACTATGTTAACTAATCCTTGGCTCGTCGCTGTTCTTCTCAATACCGTCCTCCTCGGAATCGCCTGGATTGCCCCAAAAAAGCTCTTAACTCGGATGGGTTATCTCCATGCTTGGGTTTTAGGGGTGATTGTCTGGGGAAGCTTGGGATGGCGCGGTTATCTAATTGTTTTATTCTATTTCCTCGTCGGCTCTACTGTCACCCGCATCGGTTTAGCTCGCAAGGAAGCGGAGGGAATCGCCGAAAAAAGAGCGGGGGTGCGCGGTCCTGAAAATGTCTGGGGTTCCGCTTTAGCGGGGGCAATTTGCGCTATCCTCAGTCTTTTTGTCGCTTCTCCCTGGGATTACCTGTTAATACTCGCTTATGTGGCTAGTTTTAGCACCAAATTAGCCGATACTACTGCCAGTGAGGTGGGCAAAGCTTATGGTAAAACTACTTATCTAATCACTAATTTTAAATCCGTCCCCCGGGGAACAGAAGGGGCTGTTAGTTTAGAGGGAACGCTCGCCGGTTTGCTGGCAGCCACGGCGATTTCCCTGTTAGCATGGGGTATCGGTGCGATCGATCTTCTTGGTGTGTTATGGTGCGTAATTGCGGCATTTATCGCCACCAATATCGAAAGTCTCATCGGTGCTACCCTACAAACTCGCTTTCTGTGGTTAACTAATGAATTGGTCAATGTGATCAATACGGTTATCGGTGCGATCGTGGCTATCCTGTTAAGCTTGCTCTGGTCTTTCAGCTAAAGTTAAGTGACTAAAAAAATTTTTCAGAGAATATCTATGCTAAAGTGGCGTTTTTGTGCATTGTCCCTGCTGTTACTGCTAATTACTGCCTGTGGGACGGAAAATCAACCTAATTCTAGTTCTACCACCGCAAGTAGTCCCGATACGGGCCGTTTGCAAACGGTGAAAAATCGCGGTAAGTTAATTTGTGGCATTAACGGAGAAGTGCCGGGGTTTAGCTTTGTTAATGAAAAAGGCGAATATTCGGGCTTAGATGTGCAAATTTGCCGAGCTATTGCGGCGGCTATCTTTGATGATCCCTCCAAAGTCGAATATCGTAAACTTAGTCCCCAAGAGAGATTTACTGCTGTACAGACGGGAGAAGTGGACATTCTCAGTCGCAACACCACCTGGACGATTAACCGGGATACCGCTCTGGGGATGGAGTTTATCACCCCGGTTTTCTATGATGGTCAAGGAATTATGGCCACAAAAGCCAGTAATATTAAGAAATTAGAAGATTTAAGCGGAAAGTCCCTTTGTGTGCTATCGGGAACCACCACGGAACAAAATCTGGCCGATGCCATGGCAAAAGCGGGAGTTCAAGGTTATAAACCGATCGTTTCCGATGATGTGGAGGCCTTATATACAGCTTATCAGGCGGGGCGCTGTCAGGCCGTCACCTCCGATCGCTCCCAATTGGTGGCCCGGCGCTCGGTTTTTCCCCGACCGCAGGATCATCAATTATTAGAAGTGGTAATATCGAAGGAACCCTTGGCCCCAGCCGTGGCCGATGGTGATCCCGCTTGGTCGAATGCCGTCCGCTCGATCATTTTTAGTTTAATTCAAGGGGAAGAATTTGGAATTAACTCCCAAAATATTGCCACTTTTGCCGATAGCAAAGACCCCAGTATTCGGCGCTTTTTGGGTATCGATGAGAAGTTAGGTGAAGATATGGGTTTGCCCAATGATTTTGCCCAAAGAGTCTTAAAAAAGGTGGGTAATTACGGTGAAATTTATGATCGGGAAATTGGTAAACCCCTGCAACTCGATCGAGGTTTAAATAATCTTTGGACAAAGGGGGGTTTATTATATTCTCCTCCTTTTCGTTAGTTTTAAGATTGTGTTTCCTGACGGGGAATATAGACCCCTATGGCCGCTGGAATAACTCGAAACATGGCGGGAGTAGTGCTAGTAATTTCGCCATCGGTGTTAATACTATGGGGTTTACGAGTCTGAATTTGAATTTCTTTACCGTTAAGAGTTCTCACCCAAGATAATAAACCCTGTTGTCCTCGCGGTAATGTCCATAAAAGCGGGAAAATTTGCCACCAGTGTTCAATTTCTAGGCTATATAAATCTAACCTTTGATCGTCGATTTGGGCATCGTGAGCGATCGGCATTCCTCCCCCATAATAACGACCATTTCCGATCGCTATTTGCAGGGTTTTAACTTTGATATTTTGGCCATCAACACCGATCATAGCGGTAAAAGGACGAGTTTTACTTAATACCTGTAAGGCTGTCCAAGCGTAGGCAAAAATTCCCAAACGTCGCTTTAAACCCTTGCTCAGTTTTTGGGTAATTTTCACACTTAATCCTAAACTAGCCACGTTGAAAAAGTATTTATTATTTACCCAACCTAGATCGATATATTTTAAATTACCTTCGGCAATAATTCGACAGGCTTCGGCAATAGAATTCGGTATCCCTAAAGTCCGGGCCAAATCATTAGCCGTTCCCAAAGGTATAATACCTAGGGGCAGTTGAGTTTCTACCAACATATCCGCCATAGCATTGAGAGTCCCATCGCCACCACCGACAATAACTAAATCAATATCATAGCGATATTTTTCCAGCAAAAAAGGGATATCTTCTACCTTTTTCAAAGGGACGCTGATAATTTCAAAATCCCAATGATTGAGCAGATCAACAGTTTGAGCAAAGTTTTCTTTACCCTTGCGCGAGTGACGATTAATTAGTAGTAAAGCTCTTTTAGTCATAGGTAAGTTTCTCAGTAGCATCAATATCTGAAGATAAACCAACACCAGCTTTTTGAGAGATTGTATATAGGGTTTGCTCAATAAATCTAAAAACCTTGTTGGATAAGGCTTTTATACGAAATCTGGTTATTAAAAACTGATTATTTATTCCCCTTTGCCTTTTGCCTCTCCTCATAACTAGCCTGTACTCAACGGATTTAGTATTAGACTTTTTCCCCTCAAAAAGTGCTGACCATTGGAGTGATCGGGGGTAAAATTCAGGTACTTTTTCCCTGAAAATTAGGTAAGCTAAGACGCATTTAAACCGCTTATTCTTAGATTAGCCGAACCTCCCCCAATCGCTTTACTGTTGCCTTTTGCCTCGTCTCAACAAGCAATTTAAATTACGAACAGCTTAACTGACTACCTCAAAATCGGTAAAACCCTACACCCCACACCCTACACCCCACACCCTACACCCTACACCCACCGAAAAACTTTTTGCCGCAACCAGAGCCACCAAAGTCTTGTAGGGACTGAAAACAGTTGGTTTTCCCACAAGCTGGTGATGGGATTTGAACCCGCGACCGGCTGATTACAAATCAGCTGCTCTACCACTGAGCTACACCAGCATTTTTGACCAACCCATTATAACACAAATAGACCAAGTGGTCACTGAGCCTTGTCGAAGTGTGGATATTTTTTCTTGTCGATCATGTTCAACCCGCTGCTTTCCCTCCCTAGTCAGCTGCCGGAAGACTAGGGACTAATACACGGACGTTCAATGAGTCAAAAGGGATGACCAATAATTAGTTATCAGTGACCATTGACCGTTTAATAAGAGCCAGATTAATCCCCCTATTCCCAAAAGAATAGTCAAAACATAAAACTGTGATTGACCAGAAACATTATACTTTAAGGCACTGCCGCTAAAAATCGTCGCTAAACTGACCAAATTAACCAGACCATCAATAATATAACGATCGATCCAAGCGGTAATTTTTGACAGGCTGCCCACCGCTAAAACCACGGTAAACTGATAGATGCGATCAAGATAGAAGTCATAAGCGAACAAATCTTGCAGGAATCGCAGGATTAACCCGGTTGGTCTCGCCCAAGCTCGTCTTAACTCTACCATTAACCCGATAACTAGGCCAATTACTCCAGAGGCCATCAGTAAGGGAAAACCCCAGACAATGGTGAAACTCTGGTTATTAACGAGAGGATTGGTGAAAGATAGCCAAAAATCCCAACGTAGGGGAATAATCGGGGCCAATAAAACGATTAAAATCAACGATACCATGGGCAAAGCCATCGGCCAAGCCACTTCCGGGGTGCGATGGGTCTTACTTTGGGTTTGTCCCAAAAAGACTAAACGAAAGACCCGAGTAAGATTGATAATGCTAAGACAATTAACAAAGATTAAAACCGCTAATAACCACCAAGGAATCGCCCATTCGCCACCTAACCACTTTTTTAACGTCCAAAACATTCCCAGGGGCATTAAAACCGTCATCCCCGCAGAACCCCCTAAAAAAGCCATGGTCGTGGCGGGCATTCTTGCCCAAATTCCCCCCATTTCCGTGATATTTTGGTTACTGGTGGTGAGAATTAAGGCTCCTGCGCTCATAAACAATAAGGCTTTTGCCACCGCATGGGAGAATAAAATTAGTAAAGCGATATCCACATGACCTAATCCCACCGCAATAAAGACCAAACCGAGATAGGCACTGGTGGAGTGGCATAAAACCCGTTTAATATCAATTTGGGACAAGGCCATCAGAGAAGTCCCAATTGCCGTCATTGTCCCCAAAACTATTAAAACATTGGCCGCGATCGGAGATAGGGTAAACACCGGCTGCAGCTTAATTAAAACATAGGCCCCGGCCGAAACCACGATCGAATTCCGCATGATTCCGGCCGGATTTGGTCCCTCCATCGCCTCATCTAGCCACAAATTCAGGGGAAATTGGGCGCATTTACCCGTTGGACCGGCAATAAGGGCTAATCCTAACAAAGTCGCCGTCAGAGGCGGTACAGGGTTATTTACTGCCCAATTTTCTAACTGAGAAAAACTTAATCCTTCTCCGTAACTGGAAAGAGCCACCAAACCCATCAATAAAATAATATCGCCGACGCGCTTGGTTAAAAAGGCATCTCGGGCCGCAGTTACGACCAAAGGTTGAGCATACCAAAAACCGACGAGGAGATAGGTAGAGACCGTTAACATCTCTAGGAAAGCGTAACTGAATAGTAGGGAGTCACTAAGGGCAATTCCTCCTAAAGCTGCCTCAAAAAAGCCCATTAAGCCATAAAATCTCGCCAAGGACCAATCCTTTTCCATGTAGCCAAGGGCATAGATTTGGGCCAAGAGACTGATGAGGGTAATTAGTTCCAGCGTCCCCAAACTGACGGGAGAAAGTTCGATCGAAAGGGATAAACTAAGATCGGCCACTTTTACCCATTCAAAAGCCAGTTTAATCGTCTCTCGATGCCAAATTTGATTAAAAGCGATCGATCCGTGTATTAACCCTAAGACGGTCATCAATAGGTTAATATAAGCTGCCGGCCGCGGACCGGTGCGACTAATAATGCCTAAAGACCAAGGCAAGGTTAAAATCGAACCAATTAAGCCATAAATGGGAATTAACCAGCAGGTGTAAAGGAATAAATCTTTCATTCAGAGTGTTGGGGTGTTGGGGTGTTGGGGTGTTGGGATGTTAGGGTGTTAGGGTGTTAGGGTGTTAGGGTTTTAGTTGAAATTCCCCATTCCCCCATTTCCCCACTTCCCCATTTCCCCACTTCCCCACTTCCCTGTTTTTGGCCATAAAAAACTAACACTCGATCGAGCAGGGATCGAGTTTAGTCAATTTAGGTATTTTACAGTTAATCCTGCGATCAGGCTAAATGCGCTGTAATAAAGATTTACCGTGGGAATCGGTGCTACAGGTGGCGAATAATTGATATTGACGACTCAGAGCGAGCGCTTGTTCGGTTTCCAGTTGACTGGGTAGCCAGGGTTTGGGATTGCCATAGGCATAAAAAGCCTCAATACCATCAATACCCAATTCTACCGCCGCCGCCACTAAATCGGCCGCGGGGCGATGGTAACGAAAGGGATGAGCCAGAACCACTAAAGCCCCCGCTTGCTGTAAACTGTTAATGACTCTAGAGGCTAAAGCCAGATCTCCTTCCGGTTTGGTTCTTTGCAGATAGGGAGTCAAGACGACATGAGCGGGATCGAAACCATAGCCAAGAATATGCACTTCTGTCTCTAACAAATTCGCCGTAATTTCTACCCCTGTCCAGAGATGGGGTAGAGAACTCTTTAAATGCTGATTTTCCAGCCAAATTTGGGCTTGTCGATAACCTTCGATCGAGTGATGATCGGTAATTGCTAATCCTTTTAGTCCGATGTCTAACGCTTGTCTCATCAAGTCTTGGGGACTCATTTGACCATCGGAACAATGGGTGTGAAGATGGAAATTGTAATGGTGGGGACAACTATCATAGCCAATGTTTGCCCACACCGCTTTCAGGGCGAGGGTATCTTGAGCTAGGGGTGGAATTGTAGCAGAAACGACCATGCAGTATTAAGGAAATTTCCCAAAGATTACAAATTGTTAAGAATCAGCATAGCAAATACCAAAAAAAATTGGGTAGCTGCTGTTACCGCTAACACCTTTAGAGACTGTTCGTCAATGAATATTAAGCGGGAATCGGAGCCTTCTTCTGTCTCCGCGCTGATTATCGGTTATCGCTGCCCCTACAAGCAGATTTAGATCAAAGCCAATTGAGTCACCGAGAATTTTTAAGCTATGTAGGGTATGCTGAAAAATTAGGGGCGAAGCATTCGGATAGGAAATCTACGGTTTCAGCGATAGGTTATGCCCGAATACTTCACCCCTACAGGACTCAAAATCTTGCACCTGTTTCCCGAAACAAGACCCTAAAACCCTTAATTCGTCCATATTATGGATAACTATCGGTGGCGAAATAAATAAACCAGATCTAACCGATAGTATCGACCGATTAACCATGGCAGAATGGATTATTTACAAAGAATTTCGCTTTGAAGCAGCCCATCATTTACCCCATTATGAAGGTAAATGTCGCCGTCTCCACGGTCATAGTTGGCTGGGGCGCGTCTATGTGAAAAGTAATCATTTACAGTCCCAAGGCTCACAACAGGGAATGGTGATGGATTTTGGCGAAATTAAACAATATTTACAGCCGCTACTCGATAATTTTCTCGACCATCATTATCTCAATGAAACCACTGGTTTAGAAAATCCCACCAGTGAAGAATTATCGCGCTGGATCTATGAAAAATTGGCAAAAGCTGGTTTACCCAACCTTCATGCCGTCGAAATCTGCGAAACCTGTACCTCTGGATGTACCTATTATCCCTAATCGGCAAGCTATCATTAGCTAGGATGGATGGCAAACCTATCCCACGAATCAGATGAAGGAGGTAGGAGAAACCTAATATGCTATCTACTGCCAAGAAACTTTATGACACAGACTTTAATCTTTGGGTAGAAGAAACTGCTAAATTACTTAAAGAAGGTAAGTGGGAGTACCTCGATTTAGAAAATCTGATTGAGGAAATTGAGGCAATTGGTAGGAGTGATAAAAAGGCTTTGAAAAGTAATTTAGAAAAGCTATTGCTTCACCTCCTTAAATGGAAGTATCAACCCTCTAAACGTTCTCATAGTTGGCAGTATTCTATCACCGAACACTGTTTGAGATTGTTAGACGTTTTTGAAGATAGCCCCAGTCTCAAGGTATATTTTGAGGAAGTTTTTGATCAGTGTTATCAAAATGCTTGCCTGCTTGCCGCTAGAGAAACAGGGTTAGATAAAAAAACTTTTCCTGATGTCTGTCCTTTTGCCAAAACTGATATCCTCAATCCTGAATATCTACCGGATTAATACTAAGTAGGTGGGTATTAAAAAGTTTCAGATGCCCCCGCCTATCGGCACCCCCCTTATTAAGCTATCCCTTATAGGGATCTTTCTTAACAATTTTTGCAGTAAGCACTCCAACCCTTATCCTGACTTGATTTCAGTTTTTTCTTTGTCAGTAAGGGTGTCAACAAGGAATATTACAAATTGTTAACCG
>NZ_JADBUN010000152.1:0-16404 GCF_020245625.1 Microcystis sp. M049S2
AAGCTCATCATGCCCCTTGAGGGTGCGGATTTCTTGGCCTGTTTCTACATTCCAGAGTTTGATAGTCTTGTCAACACTACCGCTCACTAAAGTCTTGCCGTCGGGACTAAAATTAACGCTATAGACAGCGCTATCATGCCCTTTGAGGGTGAGGATTTCTTCGCCTGTTTCTACATCCCAGAGTTTGCCTGTTTCTACATTCCAGAGTTTGATAGTCTTGTCCCTACTACCGCTCACTAAAGTCTTGCCGTCGGGACTAAAATTAACGCTATAGACACCGCTATCATGCCCCTTGAGGGTGCGGATTTCTTTGCCTGTTGACCCATTCCAGAGTTTGATAGTCTTGTCAACACTACCGCTCACTAAAGTCTTGCCGTCAGGACTAAAATTAACGCTATAGACAGTGCTATCATGCCCCTTGAGGGTGCGGATTTCTTGGCCTGTTTCTACATTCCAGAGTTTGATAGTGTTGTCAACACTACCGCTCACTAAAGTCTTGCCGTCGGGACTAAAATTAACGCTATAGACAGTGCTATCATGCCCCTTGAGGGTGCGGATTTCTTGGCCTGTTTCTACATTCCAGAGTTTGATAGTGTTGTCCTCACTACCGCTCACCAAAGTCTTGCCGTCGGGACTAAAATTAACGCTCCAGACAAAGTTATCATGCCCCTTAAGGGTGCGGATTTCCTTGCCTGTTTCTACATTCCAGAGTTTGATAGTGTTGTCCCAACTACCGCTCACCAAAGTCTTGCCGTCGGGACTAAAATTAACGCTTGAGACAAAGTTATCATGCCCCTTAAGGGTGCGGATTTCCTTGCCTGTTTCTACATTCCAGAGTTTGATGGTGTTGTCATAACTACCGCTCACCAAAGTCTTGCCGTCGGGACTAAAATTAACGCTATAGACAACGCTATCATGCCCCTTGAGGGTGCGGATTTCTTGGCCTGTTTCTACATTCCAGAGTTTGATAGTGTTGTCATCACTACCGCTCACCAAAGTCTTGCCGTCGGGACTAAAATTAACGCTATAGACACTGCCATTATGCCCTACTAAGCGATTATATTCCCTTCCTTCATTCATAATCTTCTGCAAAGCATCAATTACCTTCGTGTTGCTTGCGTTGTGTTTCTGCAAAATTTTTCCTGCCTTAATCGCTTCAACAATAGCATCTAATTCTTTTCCCTCTTCATTAAAGAGATGCAAAGAATAACCACTGAGAGAATTTGCTAAACTAAGTTCTGTATTAACTTCGCGCCGTTTTCTTTCTGCTTCGATTTTTTCTCGTTGCTTTTGATAGTGATAACTAGCTTTAATAAATTTTACGGCTACATCATCTAAATTAGAAAGTGATTTTTCTTTGATAAGATTGACAATCCTTTTCAGTTTAGAACCTCCCCAAAGCTCACTACTCGCTTTTACTGCATCTTGCTTCTGTAAATCATCCCACTGTTTAGCATCAGCATATAAACGACTTCTCAGAACAATTATCTCCTCTTTTTCTCGAATTAAATTCTGTAACACTTTCCAAGAACGTAATAACGCCTCATGCGCTACCTCAACCGTTGCTTTCCCGTCTTCTCCCTTACTCACCAAAAGACGATTATCTATTAATTGATAGAGAACCTCTCTTTGCATTTCCTCCTGTTCAAAACTCGATTTATCCGCCCTTCTGCTAACCGCTTTTTCCCCTTCTAAACTAATTAACTCTAGAAAAATTTCCTCTGCTGCTTTCCGTTGCTGTTCATTAAATTGACTATAAATTTTATCCGCTTGTTTTTCTAGCGCACCCGTTACCCCACCAATCTCTTGATAAATCTTAATATTTAAAATCCGCTCTTGAATATGATTTTTTTGCCACAATAAATCTAACGTATATTGTAACAGAGGTAAAGAGCCAGCCTGTTCATAAAAATCCGCAACAATTTGATTAATTAATCCCTTTTCAAAAATTACACCATTTCTCGCCGCCGGTTCAGCAATAGCTAATCTTAACTGACTTTCATCCATATCTGTTAACATCTTGCTATACTGATCATGGATTTTTCCTAAACTGGGATAAGGACTTAATTTATCTAAAAAATCCGCCCTCATTGTCATTACAATTTTAACTAAACTATCATTATTTTCAATTAATTTAATCAAACTTTTAATGAAAATATCTCTTTCCGTCTTCGGTGTACGAGTAAATAATTCCTCAAATTGGTCAATAAAAATAAACCATAAATCAGAATTATTTTTTAATCCTTCAACCACCTTAATTAAAGTATCTTCCTTAACAGCTTGTGCTAACTTTGCTTGGGATTGTGTATATCTATTCCCTAAAAGACAACCATAAAAAGACTCAAAGGGATTAACATCAGGAACAAAAGTTAAATTAACCAATTTATTTGCGCCCAAATTATCCTTTAACTTAGGAATTAAACCCGCTTGCACGAGAGAAGATTTACCGCTTCCCGACGCACCTAAAAGCAATAAAACATTCTTTTGCTTTAAATAATCAGTTAACTCAATAATCCAATTATCTCGCCCAAAAAACCTATCCTTATCATCTACCTCAAACTTCCTTAAACCCAAATAAGGTGAACCCGTAATTAAAGTTTGAGCCTGAATCTCAACTCCTGACTTTTGGGTGATAATATATTGATTGATTACACCGCCACTAATATCACCTGCAATTCCCTTAAATTCACCATCACCAATAAGACCTTTAACATCACCCCCTATTTCTGAATAATAACTTTTATCAGTCATTTTTGCTACCCCAAAATTATTCTTTTAAAGTTAACTTTAAATTGCAGTTTTAGAATTAGCACTCTTTAAGGACTTCCTACTAAACCAAACAATTTAGCCAAACCGCCTAAAATCGTTACAATTAAAGCAACTAAAATCCCTCGACTGACAAACTCTTGATTCTCTAAGCGCTTTTCCACGCCATCAATTTTTCCCTCTAAACGCTTCTCAATACCATCAATTTTTTCCTCTAGACGCTTCTCGACACCATCAATTTTTCCCTCCAGACGCTTAATTTCACCTTTAACTTCACTAAGTTCAATCTTAATATCAGTAACATCTTTTTGAAGATTGTCTAACTTTTGATTGATTTGAATTAGAAAATCTTTAAGTTCTACCTCAACAGTAATTGACATAAATTTCCCTCCTAAATAATCCTCAACTAATTAATATTCTGACTAATATTTCCACCACTAATATCTCCTGCAATTCCCTTAAAAGTGCCATCTCCCACCATTCCTTTAATATCATCACCAACATTAATATTATTATACTTACCTGCGGCAAATTCTTCAGGTTTTAATTGCTTAAGTAATTCTTCTGCTGTCTTAATAACCTCTGCATCTCTATCAATTTTTGCTTCAAGTAACTCTTCTTTGAGCAGTGTTTTTACCCCCTCTGAATCTGGTTTTTTCTCATGTTTATCGACGATATCACTATCATCTGTTTTCCCTTTTTCTGCAAATTTCTTCTTAATCAACGCTTTTAAACTCTCATAAGCATCCTTAACGGCTGTTCCTGCCGTATCCTTAGCAGCAGCAACCGCACCAGCAGCCAACGCAGCGAGAATTAGAGAAATTGGTTCCATTGCCTGAGACTCCAAATTAGATATTGCTGACTCAATCTTAGATCAAAGCAAAGTATCTGACGCGATTATGGCGCAGGTATTGGGCGCAAATGGCTTGCTCGTCGGGGTTGTTGGCTACTACTATAAGCTGGACGTAGGGGACTTGCTTGGGAATAATATCCCAGCCAGAAAATCGCCCTGTAGAAGAATCAGACCAGCCAGATAGCATATTATCAAAGCGTAAGTCCCTTAGCTGCGGGGACTCTCGAAGGACTTCCCCCTACTTAGGGTGATCAGCACACTTGAGCGATCGGAGGGCGCAGGTTCCTGGCACTTCTACAGTAACGGATTTTGTCCACAATGTAGGGGCGAACTGCGTTCGCCCAAAAGATACATTATCAAAGCGCAAGTCCCTAATCCCGTTTAGATCATATTTCATTTAGACGAGAAAGGCTGTACTTAAAAAAATATGGTATGATAGTAAATTGTCAGTTTTACGAAAGCCGATGAAAACGGAAGAGATTATCAAATCAATCGAAGCCGAGTATCTCAAGAGCGATCTGCCCATTATCCATGTCGGTGACACGATCCGGGTAGGGGTGCGAATCGTTGAAGGAGATAAAGAGCGGATTCAGCCCTACGAGGGTATTGTCATCGCCAAACGCCATGGCGGTATCAACGAAACGATTACAGTACGCAAAGTCTTCCAGGGTGTGGGAGTAGAAAGAGTTTTCCTGCTCCACTCGCCCCGGGTTGCCAATATCAAGATCATCCGTCGTGGTAAAGTACGCCGGGCGAAACTCTACTACCTGCGCGATCGGGTTGGCAAAGCCACCAGGGTTCAAGAACGTTTCGATCGCCCTCTCTAAAAAATTTCCGGCGACAGCCTAACCAAGAAAGTTGCTTAATCGCCAACAACTACGCTATAATAAATAAAGGCCTTAAAAAAGCCCAATAGTTTAGCGAATGGGCGCTCTTAGTTCAGTTGGTAGAACGCAGGTCTCCAAAACCTGATGTCGGGGGTTCAAGTCCTCCAGGGCGCGTTTGGTAATCACCAAGCCGATAATTGCAAAGGACATAATCTAAATGTCTGGGGGTTAGTGTGGGTTGTCCGGTGAAAATGATAAGTTAAGGATAGCTTGAGTATCATTTTAAGGAGTAGCGATCGTGGCCAAAAAAGAAACCCTAGAAAAAGACGCGAGCGACAAGAAAGAGGGAAGCTCCTTTCAGGTCAAGGAATTCGTCAATGAAACCAAAGAAGAACTCGCCAAAGTCGTCTGGCCTTCCCGTCAGCAACTTTTGAGCGAATCGGCGGCGGTGATGTTAATGGTGACTTTGGTAGCCACTCTCATCTATCTAATCGATAAATTCTTTGCCTGGGGTGCGGGGAAGGTGTTCCCATGAATCTAGAAGAAGAGCAGTTTCCCGAAGAACTCAATCTTAGCGGCCTACCGAAAAAACCCCGTTGGTATGCCGTGCAGGTGGCTTCCGGTTGTGAGAAACGGGTCAAAGCTAATTTGGAACAGCGCATCCACACCCTCGATGTGGCCGATCGCATTTTGCAAGTTCAGATTCCCCAAGCGGCCACCGTCAAAGTCCGCAAGGATGGTTCACGGCAACACGGTGAGGAAAAAGTCTTCCCCGGTTATGTCCTGATCAGAATGATCATGGATGATGACGCTTGGCAGGTGGTGAAAAACACCCCCCATGTGATCAACTTTGTCGGGGCCGAACAAAAACGCCACTACGGACGCGGCCGCGGTCACGTCACCCCGCTACCCTTGAGTATGTCAGAAGTCGATCGCATCTTCAAACAAGCTCAGATTCAAGAACCCGTCGTCAAAATCAATATGGAAGTTGGCGATCAAATCTTGGTTCTATCCGGTCCATTTAAGGACTTTGAAGGGGAAGTGATCGAAGTTAGTCCCGAGCGCGGCAAACTCAAGGCCCTGCTCTCCATTTTTGGTCGGGATACCCCGGTCGAATTGGAATTTAATCAAGTCGAAAAACAAAACTAAATCATGGCTAAAAAAGTCGTCGCAATTATTAAACTAGCTTTACCTGCTGGTAAGGCTAACCCTGCTCCTCCGGTCGGTCCTGCTTTGGGTCAACACGGGGTGAATATTATGGCGTTTTGTAAAGATTACAACGCTAAAACCGCCGATCAGGCCGGGATGATCATCCCTGTGGAAATCTCCGTTTTTGAGGATCGGAGTTTTACCTTTGTCCTCAAAACTCCCCCCGCTTCCGTTCTCATCCGTAAAGCGGCCGGTGTGGAAAGAGGTTCCAACGAACCTAACAAGAAATTTGTCGCCACCATTACCCGCGACCAATTACGCGAAATCGCCCAAACTAAAATGCCCGATCTTAACGCTAACGACATCGAAGCGGCCATGAATATTGTGGCGGGAACGGCCAGAAATATGGGTGTCAAGATCTCAGACTAAATCTTATTTCGGGGAGAAGTTAAGCTTCGTTATTACCCAAGGAGCAACAAATCAGATGGTAAAAAAAGTTTCACGACGTTTGCGAGATGCCCAGGCTAAGGTAGAAAATAAAGCCTACGAGCCATTAGAGGCACTAACATTATTAAAGGAATTAGCGACGGCGAAATTCGACGAAACCGCCGAAGCTCATATTCGTTTAGGCATCGATCCTAAATATACCGACCAACAACTGCGGACAACGGTAAGTTTACCCAAAGGAACCGGACGCACGGTGCGAGTAGCGGTCATTACTCGCGGGGAAAAGGTACAGGAAGCGAACAACGCCGGGGCCGATATCGTTGGTTCGGAAGAATTAATCGAAGAAATCGCCAAGGGGATGATGGATTTCGAGGTGTTAATCGCCACCCCCGATATGATGCCGAAAGTGGCGAAATTAGGTCGTCAACTTGGTCCACGGGGTTTAATGCCTTCACCGAAAGGGGGAACCGTAACCACGGATTTAACGGGAGCGATCTCTGAGTTTAAAGCGGGTAAATTGGAATTCCGGGCCGATCGCACTGGGATCGTTCACGTTCAATTTGGTAAAGCTTCTTTTAGTGCTGAGGATCTGTTAGTTAATTTGAAAGCTTTACAGGAAACGGTGGACAGAAACCGTCCTTCCGGGGCAAAAGGTCGTTACTGGCGCACAGTTTACGTTTCTTCCTCCATGGGGCCATCGATTCAAGTGGATATTAGCGCCCTGCGGGATCTGAAATTAGCAGAAGGTTAATGACAGTTATTTTTCTTTGAAAAAGCCTCCAAGTAATTGGGGGTTTTTTTTTGGGATTTTATCTATTCTAAGATCATTGATTTTCATTTTTGGGTTCTTCTATAATCAATACAGCCTGATATTGTCCTTCTTTTAAATTTGAGGGAACTTGTACGGTTAATTGACCTTCATTGTTAACGAATGCTTCAACTTCAATGGTTTTCATGTTAACATATCTCTCTTCATTTTCTGCTATAATTTTAACGGTAGAAGCATCCTTATCTGCTAAAGATCGAGCATACTTTCCTCTGACTGCACTTTTTAAATGAGACTCCGTTAAAACCTGAGAATAATCATCTAACATTTCATTATCTTTGAGGGGATCATTGATTACTTTGTTCGTAGATTTTTCTTTCATGTTTAGTTACTCTCCTAGCACTAATGATTCTGATGTTTCCTTGTCTTTCAGCATGAACAACTAAAAGCAAGCGGTTTTGACTAGAATAACCAATTGTCAAAAAACGATCTTCTAAGATTGAATGAGTAGGATCATCTAAAGTCAAAGAATAGGTATCTTCAAAGACAGTTTTAGCCTCATTAAAAGAAATATCGTGTTTTCTCAGATTTATCTTAGCTTTATCTTCATCCCATTCAAAATTAGTCGTCACCATCTCAATTATACACAATAAATAAAATAAGTGGTATAAAAATCGCCCACCTTACTAAGTACCTAAGCAAAATTAATTACACATATCTAACCACCTCTTGCCTCCTGCCTTTTGCCTTTTGCCTATCTTCACTAGGAAATTAATTTTGCACGACTACTTATGGTAAACCGTTAGTTAACTAAAGTGCGATCACCTTTCGCTAGATACTTCTGGGATCGCTCTATGATTAGTAACAGGATTAGAACCAAAGAAACAAAAACAAGAAACTTATGCTTGATTCAGATTGGGAAACCACAACAGCACGAAGAACAACCACAGACGACCAAAACAAGAACGAACTGAACAATTAATGAATGCTTGTTTCCCTCATCTTTCTGGTGCAATTAATTGGGAATGCCGGGCCGATCGCACCGGGATCGTTCACGTTCAATTTGGTAAAGCTTCCAAAGGTCCCCAAGGGATTGGGGGTGTTTTTTTGGCTTAATCGCCCGATTGATATAGAATCAAAAGGCTACACTCAAGATTAATCGCTTGAATTATTCTCTTGTATCTGTTCTTAAAGCCAGCGTGTGGATTGTAGATTCCCCTAATACCCGTATTTTAGCCCCCAGTGCGATCGCTCTTGGTAACTTTGATGGTTTGCACCTAGGTCATCAAACCGTCCTACAGCCAATTTTTCAGGATGAACCCGCTTATCCCACCGTTGTTAGTTTTACTCCCCACCCGCGGGAATTTTTTACGGGGGAAAAATGGCAGTTATTAACTCCTCTAGGGGAAAAGGTGGAGGTTTTGGAGAATTTAGGCGTTAAACAATTAGTTTTACTGCCTTTCTCTGCTCAATTAGCTTCCCTGACTCCCTTGGCTTTTATCGAACAGATTTTAGTAGCAAAATTACAGGCTAAATCGATCAGTGTTGGTCAAGATTTCCGCTTCGGTTATCGTCGTCAAGGTACAGCCGAAGATTTATTACAGATCGCCTCTCAATTTAACATTAAAGTCGAGATTGTTGCTTTAAAAAACTGTGGGACGGGTCGAATTAGTAGTTCCCTAATTCGTCAAGCTTTGGCAGCAGGAAACGTTCAGCAAGCTGGGCAAATGTTAGGTCGTCCCTACAGTTTAACCGGTCGTGTGGTCATCGGGCAACAGCTGGGCAGAACATTAGGTTTTCATACCGCTAATCTACAGGTTCCCCCCGATAAATTATTGCCGCGATTCGGAGTTTATTGCGGTTGGGTGCATCTCGATGGTTCTCGCTTACCGGCAGTTATGAACATCGGTTATCGTCCCACGATCGAGGGAAAAACTATCAGTGTGGAAATCCATTTATTGGATTGGTCGGGCAATGTATATGATCGCATTTTAACGATGGATTTAGTGCAATTCCTGCGACCAGAACAGAAATTTAATTCTCTCGATCGATTAAAAAATCAGATCGAGATAGACTGCGATCGCTCTCGGTTAATTCTAAGTTCTGTAACCGACAACTCCTAATATTTTTGGTATTCTCTTTCCACTTTACCCACGGCTTTCAATAAAGGAGAATCGAGGGAATCGATCCAATCAGCTACTTCTCGCGCTAATCCTAGGGTAACAATGCCTTGAGACGGTGGTAATTGACCAGCTAAAGCCTGACTTTTGATGGTTTTCAGGACAGAAATTAAACCCTCAATCCGAGTCGATCTTTCTGTTTTCCGCATCTGTTCGGCCACGGTAATAGCTTGGTCAATTGATTGAATTAATTCCCTCATGTTCGTTTCCATAATATTCTAGCGACAGGAAAGAGATGTAACCGTTATTGCTCGCCCCTCTCCCCATTGTATATTGGCATCTCGCGAGTCTTTAATAAAAGTTTGCTGACCACCACCGGGATAACAATCAGCCGGATTCTGGGGGGCGACAATTCCTTGATAAACCGTTGTTCCCGCCGGTAAAGTCACCGATACTACTTTGGTCGCTTGATTGGGAGGATTCCACTTTTGATCGAGGGCTAAATTTCTGATCACCTCCACATTGGTGGTATATTGATCCGTTGTTAGAAAACGACCTTTTTTGTAATTTTCGTCACTATAATAACGGAAGAAAGTCTGGGGTTTTTCTAGGGTAATTGCCTGACATTCACTATTGCGAAAAGTGATGGCAAGATCTGGAGGAAGGGGACAGGAAGGAGCCTGATCTTGAGCCAATATTTTCCGAGAATTGAAAGTCAAATTTTCGGGTAAACTATTGGTTAATGTACTGGCAGCGATTCCTAAAACAAGACTAAAAACGAGTGAACTGGCTTTCATCTTCACTGATTAAGAGAAATTCTTCTCGATTTTACCGTACTGAACCGACTTAAAATCTTGATTTCGCCCACTGGCAACAATTCTTAACTAATTTTCTCCCTGCTCGCCACCCTAACCCCGATTAGCTCCCTAGCAGAAAATTTCCCGCCATTGTCTGTCAACTTTTCTCGCTAGTGTGGGCAAATTAGGAAAAGAATCGTTAAGATCAAGAAAACTTAACATTAATCTTCTTGACAAAATACCCCTTTTGTGCTATGAGAGACGCTATTGATATTTTGATGGAAAATTTGAGCCGGAGCATCGTCGGCCAAACCGAATCGATTCGCATTGTGCTGGTGGCTTTGCTCAGTGGTGGTCACGCTCTCCTGGAAGATGTACCCGGAGTCGGCAAAACCCTGTTAGCTAAATCCTTAGCGCGTTCAATTAACGGTCGTTTCCAACGGGTACAATGCACCCCCGACCTCCTCCCCAGTGATATCACGGGAACGACGATTTGGAACCCCAACAGTCGCGAATTTGAATTTATCCCTGGCCCCGCTTTTGCTAACGTCCTGTTGGCCGATGAAATCAACCGGGCTACCCCGCGCACCCAATCGGCACTTCTAGAAGTCATGGAAGAAAAACAAGTTACCGTCGATGGAGAAGCGCGGCCGGTCCCCCAACCCTTCTTTGTTATCGCCACCCAAAACCCAATCGAATATCAAGGCACTTTTCCGCTTCCAGAAGCGCAAATGGACCGTTTTGCCGTTTGCCTGAGTTTGGGTTATCCCAGCGCCACAGAAGAATTAAAAATGTTACAAAGACAGCATTCTCAAGAGGCGGTTAAATCCCTAGAAGCTTGTATTTCCCTAGAACAGGTGGGAGAATTGCAAAGATTAGTCAGTCTGGTCCGGGTAGCTCCTGCTTTACAGCAATATATCGTCGATTTAGTCCGCGCTACCCGTGATCATGAAGATATTAGTTTAGGAGTCAGTCCCCGGGGTTGTGTGGTTTTGCAAAAAGCAGTTCAAGCTTACGCTTTCTTGAAAGGTCGCGATCATGCTATCCCCGATGATGTTAAGTTTATTACTCCCTATGTCTTCTGCCATCGTCTGATTCCTAGTCACGGTCGTCAAGCTAAAGAGATCGTGGAAAGACTTCTGCAATCGGTGGCGATCGAGGATCGCATCTATGCTTAAATTTCAGTTATCGATGAACGGTAAGTTACAGGATATTTCTAAATTCTGCCAAATTGGTAGAGCCGATCTATTAATTGCTAGTATTACCTTAGCTAACTCAAGGCTGGAGTAAAAATATTTTGAACGTGCTTCTGTTTTTACTTTTTTTGACCATCTTTCCATGCCAGAACAGTAATCAAAACGGAGGAAGCAGGAAGCCCTCGCTTTTAGCGATGGGTATGTCACAAAGCTTCCCCTAAAAAATTCAACAAACGGTGAGTTTTCACAGCGTCCCCCCTATTCTGAAAAAACTCACCAGAAGCCTTTATTTTGCCCCTCACACCTTATCGAATCGGTCTCCTATCCGAACTGTCCCGTATCGATCCATTCACTCTTGATTAGCGACCACCAATCAGTTGCCAGACCATCGAGGACGTACTTGTAGGGCAGCCAGCCGTAGCCTGCGCTTCCCCATCCCGTCCCCCAAGAGTTGCGGATGAGCAAGGCACCCGTCGTTTCGAGACCACCGGCATTGGTGTTCTTGATCTTGAGGTTGTCGTCGTAACCAACTGCGTCAATGGCGTGACCGCCGAGAACTCTCTCGCCCCGAGTCGGGTAAGGAATCTTGCCGCCATTGGTGTTGGCCTGACTGATAGAACTGTAAACAGTAAAGCCAAACATTGAGGGCAGCCCATTTGCCAAGTAGGTTTTAATCTGAGTTAATAGGTTGCTCCGTGTCGTTCCTGGGGGGTCGAGGCGGTAGTAGGAAATCGCCTGATAGCTTTGGCCAAAAGCGTAGCAGAATGCCGACGGCTCTTTGTCAAAATCAGCGATATTGTAGGGATAGTATTCTTCTGGTGGTACGCCAAACAAGGTGAGGGCGTACATTGTTGAGCGCAAGAAGGCTCCCGTATCTCCCGTCCATTTGAGCAAGTTGCGCGTCACTTTGTAGAGGAAGAGTCTGGAAGCATCGAGGTGTTTGCCAAAAGCTCGCCGCTCAAAATACTCCACCAGTCCGACACCGGCGTGGGCCGTACAAGAACCGATAGTTTGTTGATCCTCCATGGGGGAACACCACGGCCTCAAGTCCACGCTGGTTGGCAGCGCTGCTGGGGCAGATGTCGTTGCTCCCACTTTGGCCAGCATTTGCTTGACAGATGGCTGTCCCAAAGCTTGCAGTTTGGACGGTACGCGTTCAGATTGAAAAGTGACATCACGAATATCGGGATAGTCGGGCAACCATCCCATTGCGGGAATTACAAATGTTTCACTCATTTTTCCTTTCCTCCTAAGTCGTTACTCACTAGCCCTTGGCTATCTGAGAAGCCTTTACTCTCGGACTTGGAGCGTGACAGTAAATCGTTCGACAACTGACGGCTCTCCCTGCCACTCTCGCCAGAGCTTAAGCCTTAGTTGGTCTATCCCAGCCCGTTGCGCTTTAAAGGTTAGGATTCTCTGACCGCCCCCGCCGACTCTCGACTCCCTGGCAGGTACATACTCAGAGGCCTGCAGCTCCACTAAAGCGCTCCCGACACCATCGACCGCCCACTGAAAGCCAGTGGTGGGATTCTCGTCGAGGGAAAGTAGCAGTAGGTCGTTGACCTGCATGGTGATGGATTTGCCGTTGTCAGTGCGAGTAAGGGTTAGCATTGTATCTTGACCGTTCCCTCCTTTCGGGTTCCACTCTGTCGCCCCACAGCCCCGGAAAAAGACTGGGAAAAGCACGAGAATTAGAGTTATGACAATCGCAACGGCCCACTTAAGAGAACGATCCATTATTTTCCTCCCTCGTCTCTATAACGGCCACAGGGATTTACTCTCGTTATTGCAGTTAGGAAATCGCGCCAAGCGCAGAACAAACTGGGAAACGATCTAATTTAATTATCTCTTGCTTTGCCCACCGAGAGATGGTACGATGGGAGGTTTGTGATTTTTCTTAATAATCCCCCTCGCCTACGCCTACACGAGCTTCAAATACCCTTCAGAGCAGTCCTATCCGTAATTTGAAATAACTCCTCAATGCTCCCCCATTTCGCCCCCCTAGAGGAGGGAATTGCCACGCTCAAAATCCCTAGCGGGGGAATAACAACGACTAGCAATTAAACCCAAAACTAACCACCAGAGGGTACTAACTTGGGGACGATACCAAACCGTATCAAAAAAACCGTGGGCAAGAATTCCAGCCATAGCGGCAATTGCCCCGATTAACCAAAAGCCTTGACTATCCATTTTATCGCGTAAAAGTTTAATTTGATTGATGCCTTGGCCGATAGTCGTGACTAATAACCAGAGGAAACAGGTAAAACCAATAATTCCCGTTTCTACCATGATTTCTAATAGCACAGAATAGGCACTTAAAGCCGTGTATTTTGGTTTCATGAATAGGGGGTAAATTTTCTTAAAAGCATCATTACCCGGTCCGATGCCCAAAAGCGGATAAGTTTGAATCATGCGGATAACTGCATCCCAAACATTAATCCGAAAGTTATTACTACTATCTTCCCGGCCTGCAAAAATACTCATCACCCGAATTCGCAGCGGATCCACCAATAAAATCGCCCCTAAAATCACCACGGCTAAACCCCCTAAAACTAAGGGTAAAAGCCATGTTTGCCAAAATAACGGTAGATAATTTTTGAACCAATAAAATAATAGCAATAAGAAGACGATTCCTAAGACCATCAAACCAATCCAACCGCCACGACTCTCGGTAAAAAATAAACAAGCGGCATTGGCTAAAGTTAGTAAAGCCGCTAAAATTTTCGGTAGCCATCCCTGCCACACAAATAATGCCGCACCGCTAAAGGCAATACCAGGGAATAAATAACTAGCTAATAAATTAGGATTACCGAGATAACTATAAACCCTAGTATCTCCCGCTAATTCTGAAGTGGGATCGTTCCAAGTTGCTAACTGTTCCGCACCAAAAATTTGCTGACGAATGCCGTAAACGCTCACTGCTAAGGCGGTTAAAACTAAAGTAGTCAGAATCCAATTTGTTAGGCGTGGCGAACGCATGATTCGGGCGGTAAAGGCAAAAAAGATGAGATTGAGAGTTAATTTAATTAGTCCTTCCAAAGCTGCCATTTTAACGGGAGAAAAAGCCGTAGAAACCGTGGCAATTCCCCAATATAAAAGCACTAAAATGTGAATCGGTGTTACCCCGATTTTGCCTTCATCCACAAGAGTTAAGAGTAGCCAATAACCGGCTATTGCTAACAATAAAAAACCGATTTGACTGGTGGAAAAAAACGGCGCAGTGGCGATAAGAAGAGAGATTAACAGCGCACCCATCAGTTCTGTCCACTCCACAAACCGGCTACCCTGTCGCCATTGACTAAAAAGGCCGACGAAACGATGCAGATAGCTATATTTTGACCAAGAAGCGGGGGAAAAGTTCAGTAGGGTGATTTGTTTCCAAAAAGCATTCATAGGGTTTTTAGTTGCGGTTGTCACCATCACACTGTGATTAAGATACCGATTGTATCTTAATTGTTGACTCTTGGGAGCGAAAAGAGTTTCAGTCTGGTGTCTTAGGGCAGCTTCACACAGTCAAAACCTAATAGCATAACCAGTCTAAGCATGGGGTGAACGTAAAGCTTGACCTAAACGAGTTAAGCCTTGGGAACAGTCAAAACGATCGAGATGTACTTCAATAAATGATAGGCGATCGATGTTACCCTGGGCAATCGATAAAGCCTTTTCTAATTCCCCTTCTGTCCTGACTTGACAACTCCAACTTTCCCCGTTAAATACTGCCGGTAATTGATGATATTTCCACGGTTGTAGATCATTATAAATATTATCCTGAATTACCCGCTCGATCGTGTAACCGTCGTTATTAATTAAAAAGATAATTGGATTGAGATGGTGACGGATAATTGTCGAAAGTTCTTGGGCGGTCATTTGAAAAGCACCATCACCCACAAAGACGATAGGACGAGTATTTGGTGCGGCAAAAGCTACTCCTAAACAGGCGGGAATTGAATAACCAATAGAGAGATAAAATGCTTGACCAATAAAGTCGGTTTTTTGAGGCATTAATAAATCAATCGTGGCAATAATTGCATCCCCTGTATCAGAAATAACAAAAGATTCTTGAGCGATAAAATGATTCATTCGCTCATAAAAACGAGCATTAGTTAATTTTTGCTCTGGCACGGCAATGAATTCTAAATCCTTCAATTCGGCCGCGGGTTTAATCTCTAGTGTAGCCGCTTCTTTGTGACTTAGCTTATTAATTAAACCATCGATAAAATCCCCTAGGAATACCGGTTGATAAAAGTGATGTTTAATTTTTACCTTCTCAGAATTGGCATTAATCAAATTATTGGGATTTAAATTAGCCGTAAATCCGCCTAAATTCATATCGGACATGATCGCCCCCAAACAGAGGACACAATCGGCATTTTCCACCCGTTGACTAACGTATTCGCGACTTAATGCCCCCACATAAGTGCCGATAAATTGCGGCTGCATTTCCGAAATTGACGACTTACCTAAAATAGTGGTAGCTAAGGGATAACCCGTTACTTCTAAAAGTTTCAGCAACTTATCCTGGAGTTTAAAACGATGGAATTCTACCCCCGCTAAAATAATTGGTTTTTCCGCTTTTTCTAATAAAAAAACCGCCTCTTCAACGGCTTCTTCTAAAGCGGCGGTATCCGTGAGATTATCGGTTAAATAAATTGGATTTTCTGAGGGGATACAGGGACGATAGACTAGATCCCGGGGAATTTCGATATACACAGGACGTTTGTGATGCAAACAAGCTGTTAAAGTTTGATCGATTTGACTGGCTGCTTGGGCAGAATTAGTGAGAATAACCGAGGCAACCGTGACTTTTTCCATGATGGAAAATTGCAGATTATAATCGCCCGTGGTGTGGTGTAATAATAAATTATCCCGGCGAATCGAGCGATCGGAAGCCCCACTAATTACCACCAGGGGAACTCTTTCTGCGTAAGCACCGACCACAGCATTAACGAGGCTAAATCCCCCCACTCCGTAGGTGACACAGACAGCGCCCATGCCTTTAACTCGCGCGTAGGCATCGGCGGCATAACCCGCGTTAAGCTCATTACAGGTGCAAACTAATTCGATCGGACTTTCCACCAAAACATCCATCAAATCGAGGACATAATCCCCCGGCACCCCAAAAATATGATTAACCCCTAAATTATGGAGACGCTGGAATAAATATTCGCCGATGGTGATCATAGCAATTTTCTTCTCTGTGTTGGCACTTTTACGCCGATCATAGCGATTTTTTAAAAAAATAGGCTAATGTCCAGTAATGAACTAGAAAGTAAAAATCAGCAGACTCTAATTAAGTAGCTGTTTGCAATTAAATAGAAGATAGGTTTTGCACTCGATCCCCCCTGCCCCCCTTATTAAGCTATCCCTTATAGGGATCTTTCTTAACAATTTTTGCAGTAAGCACTCCAACCCTTATCCTGACTTGATTTCAGTTTTTTCTTTGTCAGTAAGGGTGTCAACAAGGAATATTACAAATTGTTAAC
>NZ_JADBUN010000153.1:0-49859 GCF_020245625.1 Microcystis sp. M049S2
TAGGGACTTGCGCTTTGATAATGTACCTTTTGGGCGAACGCAGTTCGCCCCTACATTGTGGACAAAATCCGTTACTGTAGGGGCGCAAAGCTTGCGCCCTCCGATCGATTGGGATATTATTCCCACGCAAGTCCCTTAGTTATTAGCTGACTTCTTTGTGCCTCAGTATGGCTGGAATTGCCCGACACCGGAGATGGAGAGTCAAACTAAGGTAATCTGATTAATAGAGGCTGAAAATTACTGATTAGCCCCAGCATTACCCCCATTCTTCGCCATTATCGGCCGGTAAGTCCTGACTCCTCACTCCTCAATTCTTTTGTAAAATATGACTGCGATCGCTGTTCAGATAACTTCTATTTTACCCCCCGACACGACGGTTATTGCCTGGCCACAAGTGCCAAAAGAGGAACAAGAAAGATTATCAAGGGCAATTAGGGGCAAAAGTCCTGAAATTATAGTTTATCCCGCTAATACAACCGCTTTATCCTCTCTGGTGCGTTTTACCAACGAAAATCGTCTGTCTTTACTGGCCTACGGTCAAGGCAGTAAATTAGATTGGGGTGGGTTAGTCGAGTCGCCCGATATTTTAGTCAGTACCCAAAATCTCAACCGGATTATTGACCACGCTAGGGGAGATTTAACTATAACCGTGGAAGCTGGGCTTAAAATAGCAGATTTACAGGCTTTTTTGGCTCCTAGCGGTCAATTTCTTCCTCTTGATCCCAGTTATGCCCATAATGCCACGATTGGCGGTATTATGGCCACGGCCGATGCGGGAACATGGCGGCAAAGATACGGTGGAGTCCGGGATCTGATCCTAGGATTCTCCTTTATCCGTCACGATGGCGAGATTGCTAAAGCAGGAGGGCGTGTGGTGAAAAATGTAGCGGGATACGACATGATGAAGCTATTTACGGGTTCCTACGGCACTTTAGGCATTATCGATCAAATTACCCTGCGACTCTATCCCGAAACTGCTAACTCAGAAACCCTGATCATCACTGGAAATAGCGAAAATATTAGCAAATTGAGTCAAGTTATTCGGCAATCGGCCTTAACTCCCACTGTGGCTGAATGTTTAAACCCAGGGATGACGCAAGCACTAGGATTAGGGGAAAAAGTCGCTTTACTGCTGCGTTTTCAAAGCATTCCCGAAAGTATTAGCGAACAATCGCAACAGGTGAGTTATTTAGGGCAACAGTTAGACTGTCAGACTAATTATTATCGGGATGAGGAAGAAATTTCTCTATGGCAAAGATACCGAAAAACAATCGATAATTATGACCAAGAGGGCAATTTTTTCGGCAAAATAGGATTATTACCCAGCAGTTTAGCTCTAGTTATCGACCAAATTAACGGACTAGCCTCGATTAATATTAGTAGCGGCGTGGGTAAAGTTATCTTAAAATCGGAGGAAAATCTTGACAAAATTCGCTCTTTATGCAGTGCCAATCAGGGTTATTTAACTGTGTTAACCGCACCTCCATCCCTAAAAGAAAAAATTGAACCTTGGGGTTATACAGGTAACGCGATTACCATGATGAAAACCCTAAAAACTAAATTCGATCCTCACGGTATTTTTAGTCCTGAACGCTTTCTTAACAAAATCTAATTAAAAATTATGCAAACCTCCGAATCTTCCCTTAACTTTCAAGAATTAATCGACCAAAAAAATCAAGGATTTGACCCCAATAATCCCCCCGCTCAAGAATTAATCGATAGTTGTGTTCACTGTGGTTTTTGTCTTTCTACCTGTCCCAGTTATCGAGTTATTGGCAAAGAAATGGACTCCCCCCGGGGTAGAATTTATCTGATGAATGCCATCAACAAAGGAGAAGCAGTTTTAGACGAAACCACTAGCCAACATTTTGATACTTGTTTAGGTTGTTTAGCCTGTGTTAGTACTTGTCCATCAGGAGTACAATACGATCAATTAATCGCCGCAGTTCGTCCGCAAGTGGAACGCAATCAACCCCGCAGTTTTAAAGATAAAATTATTCGTTTTCTGATTTTTAATCTCTTTCCCTATCCCGTCCGTCTCAAATTATTTTTACCCTTCCTCTGGTTATATCAAACCCTGGGATTACAAACCCTAGTCAGGAAATCGGGTATCTTAAAAATGCTCTTTCCCCGTCTAGCGGCCATGGAATCAATTCTCCCCAAAATTACCCTAAATTCTCTGTTTAAAAACTATCCCGATGTTATTCCTTCCCAAACGGAAAAACGCTATCGGGTAGGGGTGGTTTTAGGTTGTGTGCAGAGACTCTTTTTCTCGCCGGTAAATGAAGCGACAGTGCGGGTTTTAACTGCCAATGGTTGTGAAGTGGTTATCCCAAAAACCCAGGGTTGTTGTGCCGCTTTACCCGCACACCAAGGACAGGAAAAACAAGCGCAAAGTTTAGCCAGACAAATGATCGATAGTTTCGCAGCAAACGAGGTCGATTATATTATTATCAATGCGGCGGGTTGTGGTCATACTCTCAAGGAATATCATCATATTTTAGCCGATGATCCTGAATATAAAGATAAGGCTAAGGAGTTTGTGGCTAAAGTACGCGATGCCCAAGAATTTTTAGCCGCAGTGGGGTTAACTGCTGATTTATCCCCGATTACCGAGACAGAATTAACCCTAGTTTATCAAGATGCCTGTCATCTTTTACACGGACAAAAAATCTCCGTGCAGCCACGGCAATTATTGCAAAAAATCCCCAATATTAACTTAAAAGAACCTATCGATGCGGCCTTGTGTTGTGGTAGTGCCGGAGTTTATAATATGCTACAGCCAGATACTGCCGATGAATTAGGTCAGCAGAAAGTACGCAATTTATTAAATACTGGGGCCGCGGTGATTGCTTCTCCTAATCCGGGTTGTTCCCTACAAATTAAAAAACATCTACAATTACAGGGCAAAGATACACCCGTTATTCATCCTATCGAATTATTAGATTATGCGATTCGCGGGCTGAAAATTGGCTAACTCCCACCATTTGAGTTGTGTTAGTGGTGTCAGGGAAGCAAAAGAAAACCCCACAGATAAAGACCTTGTAATGATAGAATCGACAATGGCGACGGCTTGGCCATTAGTATTTTTTGCGTCGGACTAGCAGGAGACAAAAGCGTGACCTTTAAGATTGGTTTACTCGGTTTCGGGGTTGTGGGGACGGGAACAGCGAAAATCCTCCTCGATCCTTTTGGTCGTCATCCCGTACTCAAAGAGATTACCATTGGACGAGTGGGAGTTAGATCCCTAGATAAACCGAGAGAAATCGAGCTTTCTCCCCATCTTTTGACCACTGACCTAGAATCGATCGTTACTGACCCCGAAATTGATATTATTGTCGAATTATTGGGGGGTTTGGAACCAGCACGCTCTTTAATTCTCAAGGCAATCGCATCGGGAAAGCACGTTGTTACGGCAAATAAGGCGGTTATTGCCCGTTTTGGCGATGAAATCTACGCCAAGGCCAACGAAAAGGGGGTTTATGTCCTCCTAGAAGCGGCCGTGGGTGGTGGAATTCCCGTCATTAAACCCTTAAAACAATCCCTCGGCGCTAATCGCATCAGCAGCATCATGGGAATTGTCAACGGCACAACTAACTATATTCTCACGGAAATGAGCCAAAAAGGGGCAGATTTTAGCGAAGTTCTGGCCAAAGCTCAGGAATTAGGCTATGCAGAAGCTGATCCCACTGCGGACGTGGATGGATTCGATGCAGCCGATAAAATCGCTATTTTAGCCTCTCTGGGTTTTGGAGGTCGGGTAAAAAGGGAAGATGTTTACTGTGAAGGTATCCGGCAAGTTAGCGCCGTCGATATCGCCTACGCTGATAGACTGGGATTTGTGATTAAGTTATTAGCGATCGCAAAAGATACGGTTAAAGAGGATTCCGATACTCTAGAGCTGCGGGTTCATCCAACCCTAGTACCGAAAATCCATCCCCTCGCTAATGCTAACGGAGTCTATAACGCTATTCTGGTCGAGGGGGAACCCTTGGGACAAGTGATGTTTTATGGACCGGGTGCTGGTGGCGGACCGACGGCCAGTGCAGTAGTATCGGATGTGATGAATATCGTCGGAATTTTAAAAAGTAGTGGCAAAACCAAGGAACTTGACCCGCTTTTAAGCTGTGTTCACCAGCATTATTGTCAAATCGCCCCCATGGAGGATTTATCGACCCGTTTTTATGCTCGTTTTCTCTGTCGCGATGTGCCGGGGGTAATCGGTCATTTAGGTATGGCTTTCGGCGACCATGGGGTTAGTCTAGAATCCGTGGTACAAATTGGTATTAGGGGTGATTTAGCCGAAATTGTCGTTGTCACCCACGATGTACGCGAGGGCAATTTCCGCAACGCTTTAGCGGCAATAGAGTCTTTAGAAGCTATTGACAGTATTCCTAGCATTCTCCGGGTTTTGTAATTATAGAGATCGCTTTTTTTATGGTCATGGGTCGGAGAATCAGAAGTGAGAAAAGTTGGCTAAGTTTGACTAGCACAATTTTGTTTTTTTGTCTAGGTTTTTTGGGCTTAAATCAAAAATTAATTTTTGCCCAAGGGTCCGATAATGTTTGTCCCCTGCCGATTTTATCAAGGTTACAACGCCATAAGATCCAAGCGGGAGAAACGATCGCCTCCATCGCCGAAAAATACGCTCTCATCCCCGCAACGATAATTAAACTCAATCCGACTATTCTCAAAAATGGTTTGGCCCCGGTCGGGAAAGAAATCTTTATTCCCCCGATGAACGGCATTCGCATCGAAGCACCCAAGGGTTCCACTTGGCGAGATTTAGAAGCGGCCTATGGTATTCGTGCTGATATACTCTTTGAGCTTAACGGTTGTGGTCGCCGGCCGACAATAGTTTTTATCCCCGGCACCAATTGGTCCGCCGCCGGCAAGCGATCGGATTATACTGGATTGAGTTCTTATCCCTTATCCTTGGCCAGCACTGTCGGATTAGCCTACGGTTGGCAGAAAAGCCCCACGGAACAGAAAAATCTCTTTCATAGTGGTATTGATCTTCTTGCACCAATAGGTACACCTGTTCTAGCCGCCGAAGATGGTCTAGTGATTTATGTGGGTCAGGAAGGGGCCTATGGTAATTTGGTAGTAATTAATCATTTAGGTCGCCGGCAGACCCGTTATGCCCATTTAAGCAGAGTTACAGTGAGAATTGACCAACGGGTACGAGCAGGAGACGTTATCGGTGCGGTTGGCACCACCGGACAACCGGATATTATTCCCCCCCATCTTCATTTTGAGGTGCGCTTAGATACTCCCGTCGGTTGGACAGCGCAGGATGCCGCTTTGCATTTGCCCTCACGGGGGGACAGAGAGCCTGAAAAGTAGACAGGGGGTCGGGTTTAGAGGTTGGGTAAAATTTTTTGACTTACCCTGAGAGGCTAAAAAGTGAACCTAAATAACCGATTTGCTATCAAGGAGGGATCGAGAAAGCGGCTTTTATGGCTCTTCACTATCTCTTCAACCCTGATTATTGGCGGAAATTCTGCCAACCGGCATAACGAGCGGCTGCACCTAATTCTTCCTCGATGCGGAGTAACTGATTATATTTGGCCAGACGTTCACCACCACAGGGAGCGCCAGTTTTTAATTGAGCTGCCGAGGTTGCAACGGAGAGATCTGCGATAAAATCATCGGGAGTTTCCCCAGAACGATGGCTAATATAGACACTATAACCGCCAGAACGAGGGATTTTAATCGCTTCTAGGGTTTCCGTGACGCTGCCGATCTGATTGACTTTAATTAAAGAGGCATTGGCAACACCTCGATCGATCACTTCCTGAATAATTTTCGGATTGGTACAGAAAATATCGTCTCCTACCAGTTGAATGCGATCGCCTAATCGTTTGGTCAATTCTTGCCAACCCTGCCAATCTTTTTCACCTAAACCATCTTCGAGGGAAACGATTGGGTATTGATTCAGCCAACTTTCCCACATATCGATCATTTCCTCGCAAGATTTCCGACTTTGATCGGATTTGAAAAATTCGTAGTAACCGCCATCACGCCAAAGTTCGCTAGTGGCAGCATCCAGAGCGATGGCAAAATCTTCTCCCGGTTTGTAACCGGCTTTTTCAATCCCAGCCAAAATTAACTCTACCGCCTCCACGTTAGCCTTTAAACTAGGGGCAAAACCGCCCTCATCACCGACACCGGTATAGTAACCTTTATGATTGCGTCAATGGTAGGGGAGCACCGTGGTCAGTGAGTTTATCGAACTGCGTGCGCCCAAATTATCCCTATTCTTCTTTCTTCCACACAAAAACCAGAAGAGCCGTTTTTATTATTTTCTTTGTCCTTGTTTTTTATTCTGGAATGTGGGGTAAAATTCTACACCCCCTGCCCCCACGAAAAAATTTTTCAGCAAACCCTACTGAAAAAACCGCTAGTTATTTCTATAACTAGCGGTCTTTTGCCGGGGGAAATTACCTGCAATGGAATTACATAGAGGAACCTAAACCGGCGTAAGCTCCGTAGAAGAAAAGACCAACCACGGCGATAACGCCTAGACCGGCGATGGTGGCGACTAACCACAAAGGAATACGACCTTCTGCGAACATGAATAACACCTCCTAATTGCGATGACAATAAATCGGGACTAATTAGTTAAAGAAATAGCTGGAAAATAAAATTCCCAAGACAGCAACTAGGAGTAAACCTAGGTAAAGAGAAGTACGATTTAACTCGACGGCTTGCCGATTCGGATTAGGTGTTCTTTCCATAATTGTTCTCCTAGCGTTGAATAAACTGCATTGCCGCAATTGCACCGATAAAGAAGACAGTGGGGACAGCTAAGGTATGAACTGCCAACCAGCGAACGGTGAAAATTGGGTAAGAAATGGGTTGATTGGGATTACCACTAGCCATTGTTTTTATCCTTAATTAAAGTAAACTACTGATTAAACTGCTCGATTTGATTTTTGGCCTCAAAGCGATCATTAATGATCGGTAATTCTTGACGCTCTTGAGTGTAATACTCATCGGGACGGGGAGTGCCAAAAACATCGTAAGCTAAACCGGTACTCACGAATAACCAACCTGCGATAAACAGCATGGGGATGGTGATGCTATGGATAATCCAGTAACGAATACTGGTAACGATATCGCCAAAAGGACGTTCGCCGGTACTACCTGACATGGACGGTTCTCCTCGGAATGATAGGACTTGAAAAATTCAATCTCTATAATAGAGACTTTGTTGACCCTGAGACAAGTTTTAGGCCGGTTCGCTGGGGGGATTATATTTCAGTAAAACCCCATCTTGTCCCAAGACAAAACCTTTGTCGGAATTGATAAAAACAATTCGATAGAGATTGGAGGGGACACTTTCCACCGCGCGATCTTTTTGCCAAGATTGGCCGCCGTCATCACTGACCAAGAGATTGCCGCTACCACCAGCGACCCAAATTTCTTCGGGGGTGCGGTAGTTGAGGTCTAAAAGTCCCCAACTGGTGGAAAACTCGGGGAATACCTTATCTTCCCATGTATCGAGATCATTGGGGCTAGTAAATTGTAGTTGACCACCCCGGGCCAGGGCCCACAGTTCCCCTTTCTCACCATAACCGACTTTTTGTAAACGGCGGGAGGAAAGACGATTGTGGGGTTGCCATTCTGTTGACCCCGGTTCCCAGGTGGAATAAAAGTTCCCGCGTGCGGAAACGGCCACATATTTACCATCATGGGAACGAACAATTGTCCGGGCCACACCCACAGCACCTTCCACTAAAGCTTGCCAAGTTTTGCCTCCGTCTTTGGTGCGGTAGATAGCGCCTAAATCCGTGACCATTTCGGCGGTTTTGTCGTTCAGAGCGATAATTCCGTAGGGGGAACCGGGTAATTTTTCACTTAAGGGGATACGGGACCAGCTGCTGCCCCCGTCTTCGCTATGGAGAAGAATCGAGGGTTTACCGACAATCCAACCCTCTTGGTTGTGGAAACTGACGGCGCTAAAGCTAACTTTTTCGTCACCAAGGTTGAGGACTTTTTGCTGCCAACTGTCCCCCCCATCGCTGGTTTCAAAGAGGGTAGATTTGGTTCCCACTAACCAACCGTGCTGCAGGTCGCTGGTAAAGGCGATATCGGCAAAAGTCGAGTCGGTGTCGAGGGTGAGAATTTGCCAAGGACTATTGCTCAGGGATGGCACATTACTACAGCTAAAGCAGAAAAAGGCTACAGCTAGAACTATTACGAATTGTTTCAGTTTTCTCATCAATGGTTCAGAGGTATTGGTCAAGAAATCGGGACGGATTAGGGTTTGTAGCCCATGGTTTACAGGCTCATAAGAGCCGTTGGATTAAAGATAATGAGTGCTTGAGTTAGTTTAAACCATATAAACTAATAAAGAAAACAAATCCTAGCGCTAAAGCCCCGAAAATCAAAATATTTTTTTGTGCGGGAGTGAGACGGTTGACTCCAAAACCATAGCTAAGATTTTCTTGGAATCCCGAAGGAGCATCTTTAGCTCCAATGTTGATAAATTGGGAACGACGCACACCACACACGGGACAGCGCCACGTTTCTGGCAATTCCTCGAAGGGGGTTCCAGCGGGAGTGTTGGTTTTACTATCTCCCTTGCTGGGGTCGTAAACGTAGCCGCAGGAGCGACATTCGTAGTTGGCAGGGGCCTGGTCGGCTAGGGTTAGTTCTGGTGGGCGATCGCTCATAACTAAGATTAAAGGAATTTTCAACACTCTGTTACAAATTATCCTTGAAAATTGACCCCTCTCACGGGTAAGCCCTGACAGAATAGCCAGTTTTCAAGTCTTAAAAGGATTATCGAGGCAGCATATCGGCTTTAAAAAAAGTAAGATTGATCTATTAGGGCTTAAATGTCTATTAAAACTTTATTAAGTTTATATTTGGATTATTTACCCTGATTTTGGTACTCAAATTTATTCCGAAAAATTGAGAAATTTTAGGCAGGGAAGAAATTAGGGGTCTAATAGCAAATCCTGTTTAAAAAGTGGAGGAGAGTGGGGAGTGCCGGAGCGGGGAACTGGGAGAAGAGAGAAACAATCCATAACTTGGTAGTTAATCATGGTATTAAAAGCGGATTTGCTATCATATTAAATAAATTTAATCAATTTTAGCGATCACTTTTATATTTTGGCATAACTTATGTGGCGAAATATCATTTTCGCAGTGTGTTTGATGATTTATACTAAATCCGTCGAGCATAGGCTACTTATGAAGAGAGGCAAGAGGCAAAAGGGGAAATAAATAATCAGTTTTTAATCTGTTTAGACAACTAAGGGGTAGTAAAAATCATCTTCTATATCTTTTAAATTATCAATTTGATTGCGTTGTTTTTTAGCTTCGATTAATTGATGAGTGACATCTCTGGCAATTTCTAGGGTTTCTTGAAGGGTTTTCCCTTGTGCAACTAATCCCTGTAAGTCATCGGAGGTTGCTAAATAGACTCCTTCGGGTAGCTTTTCAATATGTAATTGGATCAATTTTTTCATCAGTTTTTCTCCTAGTTTAAGGCTTAATGGTCATTATAGGGTACATAGAGAATTAACAAAGTACAGATATTTTATCCCTGACAAACTAGAAGCTTGTTCTACATTTTATTATGAGCGCGAGGATAAAACGAATTTCTAGGCTGATAACTTCTCAATTCTAACTGATCTGAGCCTGAAATGGATAAGCAAAGACTGATAGGTAAAAGCTTCGTTACCGTAGTAACACACCTTTATTAGTGTTGGGTTTCGTTGTTTAAATCTAATCGAGAAGAGCGGCTGGATCATTGGGAGCTATTCCTTCATCTTGATCTAAGATCAATAAGTACCTAAGCAAAATTAATTACACATTTCGATAAAGCTTTTGCCTCTTGCCTCTTGCCTATCTTCACTAGGAAATTTATTTTGCACGACTACTTAATATTTTTATTTGTTGAGTTACACGTTTCTTCGGTTTGCCTAAGACAAACCGAAGAACCAAAAGTCTTACCCAACAAGGTTTTTAGATTTATTCAGCCAACCCTAATTAAAGTATTTAGTATTACAATTGATCGGATTTGGCGGATCTGAGTTTTTGTCCCTTTTGAGTTTCTCGATTTCTCGTTGATTGGCTTTCCAGTCCTCAGCCACCCATAATTGTTTATCAAAATCCCACTTGGCCTGCGTGTATATTGCTTTTTCCCAAGAGCAGGCCGATTTAATTTGTTCTGGATTAAGACCCACGGCTCGGTTGAGGTTGGCTCCGTTGAGGTTGGCTCCGTTGAGGTCGGCTCCGTTGAGGTGGGCTCCGAAGAGGTGGGCTCCGTAGAGGTCGGCTCCGTAGAGGTCGGCTCCGTTGAGGTTGGCTCCGTAGAGGTTGGCTCCGAAGAGGTAGGCTCCGTTGAGGTGGGCTCCGTAGAGGTTGGCTCCGAAGAGGTAGGCTCCGTTGAGGTGGGCTCCGTAGAGGTTGGCTCCGTTGAGGATGGCTCCGTTGAGGTAGGCTCCGTTGAGGATGGCTCCGTTGAGGATGGCTCGGTTGAGGTTGGCTTCCCTCAAATTTGTCCGACTTAAATCAAGAATTTTAATTTTATTAGAGTCATTTGTTTCAGCCAAATTATCCCCAGCTTGGTCATTCTCAACTTTACGCCGGCCGATTACCGTTAAAGCGGCCTGAACTGGAATACTCACGGAAGGGAGCTTTTCTAGGGCCTCCTGTCTTTCCTCTGGCTCCAGTTGTTCAATATTCGAGGGAATGGGGGAATTTTTACGAATGTAGGAAGTCAGGACTTCCATAATTGTCCATTGATCCTTGGGAGAATCTTTGGCAATTCGCTCTAGGGAATAAATGCCGCCAATTACCACCTCCTCTTTAGGATTACCGATTTGCTCGACAGCTTTCGAGAAGCGCTCGGTAATCAGACGTTCCTGAATCAGTTGCCTTTCCGCTTGAGAATTGAGATAATTGACAAAAAGCCCGATTCCTGCCGAAAGGGTAGCAATTAATCCCAGGGCAGAAATAATCGTTTTGACCACCTCAATGGCAAAGGTGCGGCTGTCTTTGTCTTCACGGGCAAAAAGTCCCGGTATTTGCTGAAATAGCCAGAAGGGAAAGATTAGCAGTTTCCAAGCAACTCTGACAAGAGACTGGAGCGATAGCAACAATCTTTTAATTAGCCTTTTTCCCCCGCGATAGGGCATCTTTAGATTCCAAGCAAGAATCGCTCTGGGATGTTGGCTAAAATATTCTTTCGCTTGCTGCCAGTCATCTATCTCATTGCCTTCTTTACCCGATGCCAGCCGTTTTTGATAAAACTCGTGAGCCTTGATCTGGTGCAATTCTAAAGGAATTCGTGGTGATTTTTTCGGAACCATGCAGCGTTTTCCCCGCCAATAGATGGATTTTGCCAAGGGACTGAGGGACTGACAAAACTGTTTTCGAGGTTGGTTGAAAAGAAGTAAGTAGGTAGGCGTTAAAAGTTGTCAGATCCCCCCGCCTATCGGCACCCCCCTTATCAAGGGGGGCAGGGGGGATCGAACCTAAAATCCATTTTTAATTTAATTATAACCAGCTACTTACAATCCAACCATTAAAGTTTATCTGTTAATCGAGTAATCGGCTCTCTCGGCTGCTGTGTAATCAACAGGATCGATCATCGAGATTGTCGGTATAGACTAGAGCCTAACGTCAACCTTTGATCAAGCTGTTGGGCTACAATCCAGCAAGGACAAGAGAGCCTGTTTAGAGAATCGATCGCTTTAAGTAGGGCTTGCTGAATAAATCTAAAAACCTTGTTGGATCAGACTTTTAGACTTTTTTTCCCTCAAAAAGTGCCAGCCGTTGCGGGGATCGGGGGGAAAATCCCTGGACTTTTTCCCTGAAAATTAGGTAACTGACCACCTGAAAATAGGTAAAACCCCACACCCCACACCCCACACCCTGCCCCTAGGAAAAGCTTTTTCAGCAAACCCTAAGTGGTGTACTCGGCGTTAATTTTGACGTAATCGTAACTAAGATCGCAACCCCAGGCCGTACCTGTTCCTGAACCGTTACCGATACAGATAGACATTAAAACGGTATCTTCTCGTAAATAAGCCCCGCTTGCTGCCGCTTTCAGGTAATTACTGGCACTAGCTCGATCGAACGCCAGAGGTTGGCCATTTTCCATCATCACGAAGTCGCCTAACTTAATTTGCAGGTCTTCTTGATGGAAGACAACCCCGGCCCGGCCCGCGGCCGCCGCAATTCGTCCCCAGTTGGGATCCCGACCGAAAACCGCCGATTTTACTAAGGAAGAACCGGCAATGGTGCGAGCAATCTGACGAGCGGACTGATCATCGGCCGCCCCCGAAACCCGCACTTCTATTAAACAGGTGGCTCCTTCCCCATCCCGGGCGATCGCTTTAGCCAAGTATTGACAAACTTCCGTTAACATGGCCTCTAACTTTTGGGCATCCCGGCCCATTTCTGTGATCGCCGTGGTGCGCGATTGACCGTTAGCCAAGGCGATCAGACTGTCATTGGTACTGGTGTCCCCATCCACCGTAATCTGATTAAAACTTTTATTAGCCGCCCGACTTAACATATTTTGCCAGAGAACCGTCGATACTGCGGCATCACAGGTAATAAAGGAGAGCATCGTCGCCATATTCGGGTGAATCATCCCCGATCCCTTGGCAATTCCCCCAATTGTGACCGGACGACCATCGATAGTGGTTTGCAAGGCGATCGATTTGGGGACTAGATCCGTGGTCATAATCGCCCGGGCCGTGCTTTCGCCACCATTTTCCGACAATAAACCTGCTAAGGTCGGTAAAGCGGCGGTTAACGCATCCATGCGAATCCGTTGCCCGATCACTCCCGTAGAAGCCAGCAAAATTGCATCGGCGGGAATCCCTAAAACTTGGCTCAAGGCGGCGGCACTATCGAGAGCGTCTTGCCATCCGGCTTCCCCCGTGGCGGCGTTTGCTTGGCCAGCATTACACAAAATCGCCCTGGCGCTGGCTTTAGTTTGTAGGCGTTGACGGCAATAATCGACGCAAGCGGCCCGCACTTGACTGGTGGTAAAGACTCCTGCGGCGATCGCTTCTGTTTCCGAGACAATTAGGGCTAAATCGGGCAAACCGGACGGTTTTAGCCCCGCGGCCATCCCTGCGGATTTAAATCCTTTTGGGGCCGTGATCCCCCCCTCTATTTCCTGCCAATCGGCCATTTTCTCCCGTCTCCTACTCAAATTCGACACTCGATTATAGCAAGTAAAAAGCCAAAAATTAGCAAAGGGTTTGACCGTTTCGGGTTGGGAAGTGGGGAAAAAAGGCCGACGGCTGATAATTACTGGCTGCAAATTAGCCTAAAATACGATTAATTGACCAGGATTTTGGGGCGATAGTTTATGGAACGCGGTTTATTGTGGACACCTTTATTAATTCTGTTTATTTGGTTGGCTTGGAGTGGTTGGAATGAATACCAAAAAGTGGAAATCTATCGACAATGGGCGGAAAACTTCGAGCGAGCTAAGTATGATATATATTCTGTCTTAGGTCAAAAAGATAAAATTATCACTTGGGGAAAACCAACTCGTAAGGGAGTGATCAATTTACAAACTTTTTCCCTAGAGGAGGTCAAAGAAATCCGTTTGTTAGTTAATAATCAAGTGGTGGATTTAGATGCTCTTCCCCCGCAGGGTTCCCCTTTTCTAGAATTTATTTTTAAGGAGCGATCGCCTGAAAAAATTCCTTTTACTGAAGTTGAATTGGCCAGTCGGTGGGCGAAATTTTTACAACAACAAATCTTAATTTAATGGTGAGAATTTCTAGCGCAATCTTCCTGATCGCAGGATACCGACAACTAACCATAAACCGATAAAACTAGCTGTAGCAAATAATACGGTACTAATAATAGTTAATTGCCGAGATTGGGTGCTGGCTGTGACAATGGCGGCCCCGATAATTAAGGAGCCAATAATCACACTAAAAGCTAGTCGATTGGCGGAATTATCTAAACTGCGACGGAGATTATCTAAGTCGCGAATTTTCAGATTAACATTTAAAGTTTCCGAGGTTAAACCATCTAGTAAAACTTCGATTTGACGGGGATATTTCAGGGAAAAAGATTTCAAGTCTAAAACTGTTCTTAGGGCAGTTTGTAGGGGAGTGCTACCGATTAACTGTTGTTCAAGAATATTAGTTAATAGCGGTTTGACTTCTTCCAGGATATTAATATCAGGATTAAATTTTCGGGCAGTTCCTTCTAAATTGGCGAGACTTTTGGCGAATAAACCTAAATTACCCGGAAGTTTAATTCTATTGCGACGGGCAATTTGCAAAAGTTCATAAACCACCTCACTAAAGTTAATTTGATTTAAATTGAGGTTATAATATTTTCGCAGCATCCGCTCATAATCCACCTCTAATTGTACTAAAGTAATCGGAACTACTGACTCGGACAGTTTAATAGTTAGTTGACTGCATCTTTTCGCATCTAAGTCAACAATTGCTAATAACAATTCTGTTAAAATTTGTTGAGTTTGCGGGTCTAATCTGCCCACCATACCACAGTCAATTAAAGCTACTCTACCATCGTCAAGATAGAAAATATTACCTGGGTGAGGATCGGCATGAAAGAAGCCATCAATATAAATTTGTTGAAAAAATGACCGAAACAAAATTCTAGTTATTTCACTTTTTCTTTGGGAAATTGCTTGCTCAGTTGGCGGTCTAGAAACATCGGCCTCTAAAATTTGTTTTCCTTCTAACCATTCTAACACTAATAGCTTGGAATTAGTTAAGTCCCAATAAATTTTAGGAATAACTAACTGTTTGGGTTCTGACCACCGACTCTGGGTTAAATTATAGCGCAATTGGTCAGTATAATGACCTTCTTGGGTGAAATCTAATTCCGCATTGACTGCTTTAATAAACTCCTCTGCTAAGTTAACAACGTCATAACTTTGACCAAATTCTGTTAGGGCAACTAAATCAGCAATTCCCTTAATTAAGGCACTATCTTGGGCGACAATTTTTTCGATACCCGGACGCAAGACTTTAATCGCTACTTCCTCCCCAGATAATAAAGTTGCCCGATGAATTTGCCCGATCGATCCTGCGGCGATCGGTTGGGGATTAATATATTTAAATACCTGTTCGATCGGTTTTGCTAACTGTTCGGTGATGACTATTTCTATATCTGTCCAAGCAACGGGAGGAACTTGCGCTTGTAGGGCAGTTAAAGCCTCGATATAATTAGCAGGTAGCAGATCGGGACGGGTACTAAGTAACTGTCCCAATTTGACGTAAAAAGGCCCCAATTCCACAAGGATTTTTTTGAGAACTTCTGGGGTGGGAATCTGGGGATTTTCTGTTTTTCCTAGGGTTAAAACCCCGCGCATATAGTCCCAACCGTTGCCGAGAACTATCTCAAGGATTTCTTTTTGTCTTTGACTGGTTTGGGGGAGTGAGAACACGGTATTATCAGTTATCAGTTATCAGTTATCAGTGGGGAAGTTATCAGTGATCAGTTATCAGTTATCAGTTATTAGTTATTAGTTATTAGTTATTAGTTATTAGTTATTAGTTATCAGTGATCAGTGATCAGTTATTAGTTATCAGTTTATCAGTGGGTAAGTTAGGTACTTATCGATGGCTGCATCCCACATTTGCAGAAATACCGATAATCAGCAATTATCAGTGACTCTTAAATTATTACAGATATATCAGCAGCTGCGTGTAAGCATCCCACAAAAAAACTAATGCGCAGGGGGTTCGGGGGAGGCGCTTCGTCCCCCGACGGGGGGTTTGGGGGGTAGAACCCCCCAAAAGCTTGGATTGAGCGATAAAACCGAAAGTAACGCCCGATTTTAGTAGAGAGTTTCCCTTAAAAAATCCCAACTTAGTAGATTTACAAAAATGAGATGTACCCCTTTCAGTTATCAGTTATCAGTGGGTAAGTTATCAGTGATCAGATTTGAGTTTTAAGTTAGCAGTATTAAATAGAGCTTTCCTACTGTCTTTTCACTGATTACTGTTTACTGATTACCGAAAAAGCTGGTAACTAATATCAATCCTATAACAATTTCTCTAATTTGGGATCGGTTTGTAATTGCTTGAGAACTTGTTTAATATCTTGGGTACGATCTTTGTGGACAACGAGAGTCGCTTTACCGTCGCGAACAATTACCAGATCTTTTAAACCAATAGTAACGATCACTTCCTCCTCATCACTAGCATAGATAATAGAGCCTTCCGTATCCAAACCGACATGATTGGCCAGTTCAATATTTTTGCCCTTTGCTTCTAGTAATCTTTCCAGAGAATTCCAATCTCCCAGATCATCCCAACCGAAATTAGCGGGTAAAACGTAAGCGAGTTGGGTTTTTTCCATCAAAGCATAATCGATACTTTTTTTCTCTAAATCCTCATAGGCAGCGATGCCCTGATCGATCAGAGGTTGTAAAATATTATTAGCGTGGGTTTTTAGCTCCTCTAAAACCACTTGTCCCTGAAAGATAAACATTCCGCTATTCCAGCTAAAAAGTCCCGTTTCTAGGAATTTTTCGGCCGTGGTGCGATCGGGTTTTTCCGTAAAACGACTCACTTTATAGACGGGTAAACCATTAAATTCGCCCTGATTTTCTCCCTGTTCGATATAACCGTAACCGGTGGAGGGATAATCGGGTTTAATCCCTAAAGTAACGATCGCTTTTTGGCTGACGGCCACTTCTACGGCCGCTTTTAAAGTGTTAATATAAGCCTCTTGATTACCAATATAATGATCGGCAGGAAAAAAACCGATTGCCACTTCCTTACCATAACGTTTTGCCACTTCTAAGGTAGCCCAAGTCACAGCCGGGGCTGTATCCTTGCCCACCGGTTCCACTAATAGGTTACTCTCCGGTAAATCGGGCAGTTGTTCGCGGACACCATCAGCGATCGCACTAGCGGTAATTACCCAGAGATTTTCCCAACCTGCCCCTAAAGATAATAGACGATCGGCCGTTGCTTGTAAAAGACTGCGACCACTACCATCAAGACAGAGAAACTGTTTCGGACGCGCTAGACGACTGAGGGGCCAAAAACGTTCCCCTTTACCACCGGCGAGAATGACTGGAACAAGCGACTGATTCATAAAAATTGACACTTATCGGTTAAGTTGAACCGATTGTATCAGACGGCAGCGAGGGGTGAGCGTTTTCCCGACCCAAAGCTAAAAAGCGGGCAAATAACCCGCTTTCTAGCAAAAATAACCGAAATATTGCGATTAGAAATTCATTTCGGCCGCTTGTACTGTTTCCACTTGTTTTTTCTTAATAACTAAGAGGATTTGGCAGAGCATAATACCACCGAGGAATAAAACCAATCCTTTGATCCGGCCGGGATTTTGCAGGACAACTTCCGTCTCTTTTTGACCAAAACCGCCAACATTGGGGTTACTGGTTAAAAATTGTCCCACTTCGATGGCTTGACCTTCCGAGACGATTAACTCAGGACCTGCGGGAATATTTTCCACCACGGGGCCAGCTTCGGAAGTGATGGTGACTTCATAACCACCGGCTTCGGTTTTGCTGATCTGGCTAATTGTACCTGCGGTAGAAGCTTTGAAAGCGTTATTATTGCTCGGTTCACCGGTGGGGTACACTTGACCGCGACCACGATTGGCCCCTAAATGCACAGCATATTTACCGAAGTGAATACCTTTATTTTGGCTAGGATCGGGGGCCAGGACGGGGAAAACGATCTCTTTGTATTGATCCCCGGGTAAGGGGCCGACGATAACCACGTTATCTTGACCTTCTTTGTAGGATTGGAAATAGACTCCACCGAGTTTTTCCTGCATTTCTTCGGGAATGCGATCGGGGGGCGCGATTTTAAAACCATCCGGTAGCATTAAGACTGCACCGACGTTTAAACCCCCCTTCGATCCGTCTCCTAACACCTGTTGACTGGCGGGATCGTAGGGGATTTTTACCACTGCTTCAAAGACGCTATCGGGTAATACCGAGTGGGGGATTTCAATTTCGGCGGGTTTTTGGGCTAAATGGCAGTTCGCGCAGACAATCCGACCTGTTGCTTCTCTGGGGGTTTCCGGGGCGGTTTGTTGCGCCCAAAAAGGATATGCTTGGGCAGATTGGGGGTTAATGACATCGCTGGTTAGGAGTAGGGAAACGGTAGCGATCGCCACGAGGACGGCTTTCACTAGGGCCTGTCTGTGGACTTGCGGGAAGCTTAAAAAGTTGAATGTTCTCATCTCTATCGGTTAAATAATTCCAAATCTCGTCACATTGAACAATCTAGGACCACCAGGGTTCTTCGCCGGTGCGGAAGTCGGTTTCCGTCCAAGTGGAGAAGACGACTTTATCATTATCGGTGACGTTGGCATGGGCGAGGGCTAAGGATAGAGGCGCTGGACCGCGAACTACTTTTCCTTCGGCATTGTACTGGGAACCGTGGCAAGGACACATGAATTTTTCTTCGCTGGCATTCCAAGGCACCACACAACCTAAGTGGGTACAGACGGCGTTAATTCCGTAGTTGGCCAGGGTTTTGTCCTCTTGGACGACTAAATAGGTGGGGTCGCCTTTTAAGCCTTGGGCTAATGTGCGATCGCCAGCGTTATGGCTGGTCAGAAATTGACTGACAATCACATCATTGCCTAGGGCATCTTTAGCGGTGACACCGCCACCCGTACCACCGGCCGAGGGGGGAATAAAATACTTAACAATCGGATACAAAGCCCCCGCTGCTACTCCGGTAATTGTACCAAAGGTCAACAGGTTCATAAATTGACGACGACCCAAATCGGGAACATCTGTACCGGAAACTTGACTCATTGCTCCTTATCTCCAAATGTAAATTTTTGTAAACTAATTCTCATCTAAGGGCGATTTTGTGCATCTCGATCAAGACGAAAACCCAGAGCTTAAAGAAGGTTTACAAGGGCTGTATTAGATTATTACAGATATTGAGTCACGGACAATTGATGCCAAGTAAAAAGGAAAAAGTAACAAGGAAAAAGTAAAACCTAGATACAATCAGAGTTTTTGCACCGTCCACGAACTTTTTGAAGTTGCCAATTTAGGAGAGTAAACGATTATGGCTGACTTGCACGCTTTACTAATTGGTATTGAGCTAATCAGTCGTTGCTAAGGAGCGAGCATGGCTGCATCTCTCAACTTGGGAAGATCATCATCAGTTAGTGGCGATCGGAATCAAAAGAGTGATCGAATCCCCCCATCGCGAGGCGCTAACGAGGTTAATCTGTCATTTCAAATCGTCAAGCCCTACCTGCCTTAAAAAGCACCCTGACTGACGAAGTGATCTACGGACTTCTCCGCTATGACGAATTAGTCAAACCCTGGTTACAGGAACGTTTACCCATAATATCCCTACTTGTTCTCACCATCATTTTCAGTACCGTCTCGATACGGGGGAATGTTTGACCGTTGCCGATCTGCCTTTGCCAGCGTACCCGGTGCAGGTGCGGGATGGGTTAGTATATGTGCAGATCGATCGAGTGTCCTAGTGCGATCGCTTAAGTCGAGCCGAGATGGATTGAATAATACTAATCCGTCCTTTGGTTCGTTACTTCCGCTTCCAGCGAGCGGCGACGAAACCAAGTCCTAATAGGCTTAAACCGATCGCTCCAGATGGCTCCGGTGTACCCACCGCTTCGCGAAAGAGTCTTACCGTAAAAGTCCCCTGGTTGTCAAAGCCACTGGCTGCGCCTATATCATTCACGTAGAAATCTATAGCACTTCCCGTACCGAAAAACTCGTAGGAATAAACGCCAGAAGCTTGATAAGTTCCCCAGAAATCATCGTCATCGCCGCCTAAAGCTGTCGAGAACAAACCAAAATCGAAATTAAAGAAATTCGGATCAGTATCGTTAACAGTTGCGAAATTATCTCGGCTTACGAAGCGAGCGTCCACATCCCAAAATTCGCCTCTCTGACCGAAGGCGAAGTCGGGTGTAAACACTCCAGACACCTCGGCCTTGTAGAGAACTCCACTAACAAGGATGCTAGAAAAAACTTTATTAATCGCAGCTGGGGTTTCGGAATTTACCGTCAGGATTTGAAAAGGTGTAGTCTCGAAGGTAGCCGCCGATGCGGTTGTAGCTAGGCAGAAAATACCGCCGATAATCGCGCTCCCTAGAACAAGTTTTTCACGAGAGAGAAACGATAGGTTGTTTTTATCCCCCCCCCACAATGGATAAGTTTTTTTGATGGGTTGATCATTGCAATTGTCCTCCAAAAATGTTTTTCCTTACTTATAATTTAAGGATGGGATAGGTGTAAAGAAAAATTTTCTCATGACCAGGGCAATCTCACACGCTTCTTAACAATACGCAATAAATATATAAAATAGGTTCTTCCGAACCTGTCATGTAAAACTATCAGCAACTCACACTTGTAAATAAGGATTTCAGTCGCAAGAACGTACCTCATCTATCGAAGAAACGCTGTAAAGGAACATTTATTAGAGCGAAATTGGTGAACTTTTCAAGTTAGAATGCTCCCCTATTAAATCTTTATTCAAGCACTTGAAAACCATGTCAATAGACGGAAATTCAACAGAAACCGATGAAGAAACGGCCACCGCTTGGATAAACCAACAACTAGAAAGCTTGAGAGTAAACCTAATCTGATGAACACAAAAATAAATCTACCAATGGAACAAATTAAAGGATTTTGTCAAAAGTGGCAAGTCACCGAGTTGGCATTATTTGGTTCAGTTTTACGCGAAGATTTCCGTTCAGATAGCGATATTGATATTTTAATTACCTTTTCCCCAACTGCTAAACGAGGTTTAACCGAAACCCTACAAATGCGCGATGAACTGCAAGCAATTTTTGATCGAAAAGTAGATTTAATTGTGAAAGCAGCACTCAAACGGAGTGATAACTGGCTAAGATGTAAAAACATTTTAGAATCAGCACAGATTATATATGCCTCATTGTAAATGCTATCAGACGTATTTTGCGCTATACTGATGGAAAAATAAATTAACAGAACTTTTGAAAGCGATCGCACATTTACTCTAAGAGTGCTTTAAAAGCAAAAATTCAAACAACTCTTAGAAATTCCTAAAATAGGAGTAGAAAAAGCGATAGAAACCGAGGAAGAAACGGCAACCGCTTGGATAAACCAACAACTAGAAAGCTTGGGAGTCAAACTAATCTGATCAACACAAAAATAGAACTACCCTTGATTTTTACCAGAGGTCTATTTTTAAAGGGGGAGGATGTCAACCCTCACTCCCAGACTCAACAGTATGGCCGACTTCGCTGATCCATTGGGCAATTTCTGCGCGGGATGCGGTGGTTTCTACCGTGACGATTTTATTGGCTACATCCACCGATATTTGGGCTGCTGGTTGCTGATTGTTAATCGCTTTAGTAATGGTATTACCGCAACCTTCACAGGCAATACTAGGCACTTTTAGGGTAATTGTCATTGTTGTAACTCCAGTAACTTTATAGCTAAAAACTAGCATAAATTGTCAGGGTTAGCTAATTTTTTAAGAGTTTATTTACCATTTCAGCACTGCCGCTTCGATCCCCTGTTCCCGACGCAGTTTACTATCTTTTTCTAGCCATTGAATGACCTGTTTATGGGTTAGTTCTTCTAGGGTTACTCCCGTATCCTCGGCGATGATTTTTAATAAGCGTAGGGAAGAAATCGTTAAACGAGTCAGGAATTTTTCGGGAGAAGTCAAGAGGGCAGCGTCCACATCTGCGGATTCTTCTGGGGTTAAAAATTGTCTGTTTTCGATCATAGTTTTATTTGGTTTCCATCCAATTGTCACCGGCTTTAATTTCTACCAAGAGAGGGATCGTCAAGGAGACAGCTTCTTCCATAGTCGTCTTGATTTTTGACTCTAGGGATGGCCATTCTTCCCTCGGTACTTCCAAGACTAATTCATCATGGACTTGCAGCAGTAATCTCGCTCGATAATTTTGCAGTACCTCGGCCAATTTTACCATCGCTACTTTAATAATATCAGCACTGGAACCCTGAATGGGCGCATTAGCGGCCGATCTTAATAATTGTGCTTCCTCGTTGTTGAGTTTGAGGCTATCTAAATCGATGTCATGTAAGGACAGTCCTCGCAGTCTTTTTAAGAGGGGATTATCGAAGTTAAAATAACGTCTTCTACCCAAAATTGTTTCCACATATCCCTGAGCGATCGCTTGTTTTTTGCTATTCTCTAAATACTCAAATACTTGGGCATAACGTTGATGATATTTTTCAATAAATTTTCTGCCCTGTTCTACGGTTAATTTCGATTCACGGGCGAATTTTTGCGCTCCCATGCCATAAATAACCCCGAAGTTAATTGTTTTTCCTAAACTGCGTTCTTCGGAGGTAATTTCCCCTTTATCAAAGAGCAATTGAGCGGTGACTTTATGAACATCTTGATTACTACGATACGCTTCTAATAGAACTGGTTCTTGACTGAGATGAGCGAGAATTCTTAACTCAATTTGTGAGTAGTCCGCTGATACTAATAAGTAACCATCTTCGGGGATAAAAGCTTGACGAATTCGTCTGGAAAATTCACTGCGAATGGGGATATTTTGTAGGTTAGGATTGGAGGATGATAAGCGTCCGGTGCTGGTGATGGTTTGATTAAAATCTGTATGTACTCGTGCGGTTTTTGGTTCGGCTAATTTCGGTAAAGCATCCACATAGGTGGATTTTAATTTAGATAAGGTGCGATGTTCAAGGATATAATCAACTAAGGGATGATCGCCTTGTAGTTTCTCTAAAACACTTTGATCGGTGGAGTAACCTGTTTTAGTTTTTCTGGATTTTTTGCGGTTGAGTGCTAATCGATCAAAAAGGATTTCACTTAACTGTTTAGGAGAGCTAAGATTAAAAGTTTCTCCGATGGATTCATAAGCTTTTTTTTCTATGTCTGCTAGGTCTCTTTCTAGTTGCTGGGATAAGTTTTTTAGATAATTGACATTAATTTTTATACCATAATTTTCCATCTGCCACAGCACCATGACTAAGGGAGATTCCACCTCTGAGAATAATTGATATAAAGAGGGAATTTTAGTTAATTCTGCCTGTAATTTTTCTCGAAGTAAATAGGTAGCGTAGGCATCTAATCCGCAGTAGTTGGCAGTGGTGGTAATATCTAAATCAGCGATAGTTTTTCCCGCAGGAATACCGAGACTTTTATAACTAAGAGAAGTGATACCGTCTAAATAGCGATCGCACAAATCTTCGAGATTATGAGTTAGTTCGGGATGGAGGACATAGCTAGCCACCATAGTATCAAAAACTAGACCTTTAACGGTAATTCCTTGATGATAAAAAACATCAATATCAAATTTCGCATTCTGGAAGACTTTCGGATAATTATCACCCGCTAAAATTGGGCGTAATTTTTCGAGTACTATCTCTAGATTTAAATTATCACCGCTCTGGTGGCCGATGGGAATATAGGCCAGAGAATTTAATTCTTTTCCCCAACAGCAACCGATCCCGACTAATTTGGCTACACGAGGATTTAAATCCGTGGTTTCGGTATCCCAAGCGACAGGAAAATGTGGATTAGTGAAAGTTGTTAATTTTGCCAGTAAAGCATCTAACTTAGGAATAGTATCAATAATTTCCGGAGCAATTAGAACCGGTGAAGAAATAGGGGGTAAATCAAACAGAGACAATTGATTAGAATCAGCATCGCTAGTTAATTCTAGGGTAGGAGTGCCACCTAGATGCTGTTGAATTTGATCGAGTTTCTGGAGAATTTTCTTTAATTCTAATCTTTCCAATAAAGCTTTAACTAAACGCCGATCAAAACCTCGGAGACGAAATTTATCCTCTTCGAGGCTAACGGGGGCATCAAGGGCAATTTTAGCTAAATAGCGAGAACTTTCGGCGGCGGGTTTTCCCTCTAATAATTTAGTTTTTACCATTCCCTTGATCGATTCCAGATTGGTATATATATCCTCTAAGTTATCGTATTTTTTTAATAAATCTATCGCTGTTTTTTCGCCAATTCCGCGCACCCCGGGGATATTATCAGACTTGTCACCGCAAAGAGCTTTAAAATCTACTACCTGTTTTGGTGTCACCCCTAACTTTTCCGTGACAGCTTGGGAATTAAATTCTGTATAACCCTGGCCAGAGGTACTTTTGACCGCATTAATATCCAGATAGAGAACCGTGGTTTTTTTCTCCTCATCTACCAATTGGAATAAATCTCGATCGCCTGTTAAAATCTTGACCGTATAACCATGATCACCGGCCTGTTTTGCCAAAGTTCCTAAAACATCATCTGCTTCATAACCCGGAGAAGTCACAATAGGAATATTCATCGCTGCCAAGAGACTTTGCAGATTAGTTAAATCGGGGCGAAATTCTTCGGGAGTCTCTTGCCGATTAGCCTTATAATTAACATCAGCTTCATGGCGAAAAGAAGGAGCTGCTAAATCAAAAGCAACTGCTAAATAAGTGGGTTTTTGAGTTTCTAGTAACTGCAGCAGAGAATTTAAAAACCCAAAACAAACACTGGTGGGAATGCCAGTAGAAGTACGCAGAGGTCCCGAACGAGACTTAGCAAAGGCATAATAGGCACGAAAAGCCAAAGAATGCCCATCAATCAGGATAAATAGCTTATTTTGCTCGGCACTGGTCATAATCTAGCCTCTTTAGTCCTATCAAAATAATACTAAATAGTGTATAAAATTTACATCCCCTATTTTGCCCGAATTTGCCTAAATTTGACAAGGGAGTTTCTTCTGTATTAGACTATAACAGATGCTGGCCTTGTTCTAACCTTAAATCTTTCTATCTCTTTACAGGCGGCGGATGCCTGTGCTACCAATTGCATCAATGTCATTTACAGGCATCCTGTTTGTACCACTAGGGAACTATCAGAAAAATGCGGATTACTGTAGGATCTGTTTTAAAGCTGTTAGCGAAGGGAATTATGCTACACTAGCATCAATATCTAGTCAAAAAGGCTTGTAATTTATGACTCCTCATCTTTCTCTTAGCCAGATTATAGAATCTATCGATAAACTTTCTTTAGAAGAACAAAACCAATTATTTGAAAAATTAGCGCAGAAAAAACAACAACAAGAGCATCCACTGCTCAATATACCAGTTACACTAACCTATAATCCCCTCTTAGATGAAGTCATAGAGAGTATAGAAACCTATCGTCAAAAAGTTGACCAAGAAGACAGTCAACAAGTTGAAACACCGTGACTCAATATATATTAGATACCGATCATATAACCCTACTGCAAAAACTACATCCGAACTTAGTTCGGAGAGTAGCGTCTATCGATCCTGATGATACGGCTATAACAATTATTACTTTAGAAGAACAAGTAAGAGGATGGTTCAGCGTGATCAGAAAATACTCTCAAAGCAATCAATATGAAAAGTTAATCAAAGGCTATCAAGGTTTGAGAGATATAGTTAATTATCTGAGCAAATTTAAAATTTTGAACTATACTTTAGAAGCTCATTATCATTTCAGAGAATTACGGGAGCAAAAAATTCGTATAGGAACACAAGATTTAAGAATTGCAGCGATTAGTTTATCAGAAAACAGTATTTTAGTAACACGCAATTATCGTGATTTCTCTCAAATCCCTAATTTACGCCTACAAGATTGGACGATATAGAACTCTGTAGGGATGACTACGAAAATTGTTACATTTTTTAAGGATTACCCAGCCATTAGCCTGGCATCGGCGATCGCTGATAACACCTCGTCAAAAAAATATTTGCCAAAAAGCCAGCGTAAGGGTATTTTAAGAATAATTTTATATGTGTGCTTTGCGATTACATGAGAATCCTAGTTACGGGTGGTGCGGGTTTTATTGGTTCCCATCTAATCGATCGCTTGATGGAACAGGGTCATGAAGTGATCTGTCTGGATAACTTCTACACGGGGGCGCGCCGAAATATCGTTAAATGGCTAGGAAATCCTTATTTTGAGCTAATTCGTCACGATATCACCGAGCCGATCCGTTTAGAAGTCGATCAAATCTATCACCTGGCCTGTCCTGCTTCCCCGATCCACTATCAATATAACCCCGTCAAAACGATTAAAACCAATGTTTTAGGGACTATGTATATGCTGGGCCTAGCTAAAAGGGTAAAAGCGCGATTTTTGCTCGCTTCTACCTCAGAAGTCTATGGCGATCCTGATGTGCATCCCCAAACGGAAGAATATCGAGGTAATGTCAACTGCATTGGACCGCGTTCCTGTTATGACGAAGGTAAAAGGGTGGCGGAAACCCTGGCTTTTGAGTATTATCGGGAGCATAAGGTCGATATCCGGGTGGCTCGGATTTTTAACACCTACGGCCCGCGAATGTTGGAAAACGATGGTCGAGTGGTGAGTAATTTCGTCGTGCAAGCTTTGCGCGGTGAACCCCTGACGGTTTATGGTCAAGGTTCCCAAACCCGCAGTTTTTGCTATGTTTCTGACCTAGTGGAAGGGTTAATGCGTTTGATGAATGGGGACTTTATCGGGCCGGTTAATCTCGGCAATCCCGACGAATACACAATTCTGGAATTAGCACAAGTGATCCAAGGCATGATTAATCCCGAGGCCGAATTGGTCTATAAACCACTGCCGGAAGATGATCCCAAGCAACGACAACCGGATATCACTCGTGCTAAAACCTATTTGGATTGGAGTCCAACTATTCCTCTACACCAGGGTTTAAAAATGACGATCGAGGATTTCCGTTCTCGTCTAAGCTAATCCCTAATCAATAAATTTAACTTAATTGTCACTGGAGTGATTATCATGCGTGTTTGTGTTATCGGAACGGGTTATGTGGGTTTAGTCACTGGGGTTTGCCTAGCACACATCGGCCATCATGTCATCTGTATTGACAACAATGAAGAAAAAGTCAAATTGATGAAATCGGGACAATCCCCCATCTATGAGCCGGGGTTATCGGAATTAATGCAGTCTTCGGCAGCCTCCGGCAATCTGGAATTTTCCACGGACCTAGAAGCGGGAGTTAAACACGGCGAAATCCTCTTTATCGCTGTTGGTACACCAGCACTACCCACGGGAGAAAGTGACACCCGTTATGTGGAAGCGGTGGCCAGGGGTATTGGAGCCCATCTCAACGGTGGTTATAAAGTAATCGTCAATAAATCTACCGTTCCCATCGGTTCTGGGGATTGGGTACGGATGATCGTCCTCGATGGCGTGGCCGAGAGACAAAAAAATCTCGTGGCCGCTGGTGGCGGTATTAGTACACTAGAACGCATCGAAGCGGATTTCGATGTGGTCAGCAATCCCGAATTTTTACGCGAAGGTTCGGCAGTTTATGATACTTTTAACCCTGATCGCATTGTTTTAGGCAGTAACAACCCGAAAGCCATCGAAATGATGAAGGAATTGTACGCGCCTTTGGTTGAACGTCAATTTGCTGATGATCCCTCCTTGCCTCCCGTTCCCGTAGTGGTTACGGATCTCAGTTCGGCAGAAATGATTAAATACGCCGCTAATGCCTTCCTAGCCACCAAAATCAGCTTTATTAACGAAGTAGCTAACATCTGCGATCGCGTCGGGGCCGATGTCACCCAAGTGGCTAAAGGTATCGGTTTAGATTCCCGTATCGGCAGCAAGTTTCTCTCGGCCGGGATCGGTTGGGGGGGTTCCTGTTTCCCCAAAGATGTGTCGGCTTTGGTACATACCGCAGAAGACTACGGTTACGAAACGGAATTACTTAACGCCGCCATCAATGTTAACAAACGTCAACGAACAATTGCGATCGAAAAACTGCAACAGGAATTAAAAATCCTCAAGGGTAAAACCGTCGGTTTGTTGGGATTAACTTTTAAACCCGATACCGATGATATGCGCGATGCTCCGGCTTTAACCATGATCGAACAGTTAAATCGTTTAGGTGCTAAGGTAAAAGCCTATGATCCGATCGTTTCCCAAAGTGGTTTAAGTCACGGTTTAAGTGGTGTGATTATCGAATCGGATCCAGAAAGATTGGCCGATGGTTGTGACGCTTTGGTGGTGGTGACGGAATGGCAAGAATTTCTCCGTCTCGACTACGGCAAAATGGTTAAAACCATGCGCGAACCCGTGTTAATTGATGGTCGCAATTTCCTCGATCCTGCGGTGGTGACAGCAGCCGGTTTCCGTTACCTGGGGATTGGCCGTTAATCCCAGGAATCCGCCTTTTCAGCAGGAATGACGCGGTTGGGGAAGGGACAAGCAGCACCAACCCTTACCCCTGCTCTTAGGGGCGAAAACTGCCCGATTATGCCGCCTGAAAACCCAAAAATTCCTAGCTAACCATAGGGTTATTGGCTATAGTTACATGATGTGAACGGGGCTACTAGAATCCGGGGGCGATAGGTAGAATTGAATTGAGAAACTAGAAATCAGTTTTAGCAATACCTATGGTTAGCTCTGTTCAATACCGCTACACTAACGAACAAGTTAGGGACTGGTTACGGGGATTACTGACAATTGCCTGGTGTGATGGGGATTATAGCGCCAGCGAACAGGAATCGATCGCCCGTTTCGCTCACGAATTAGAATTAGATGACAACCACGTTCTCTATCAGTCGATTAGTCCCGAAGAATTGGCCGCAAGTTTCGGTCATGACCCCAAAATATCAGAAAACTTCCTCCGCACGGCGGTTATGGTAGCGATCGCCGATGGCATTTATTCCCCCGCAGAAGCGCAATTACTGCGTAGTTATCGGGATGCTTTCGGGTTAGAAATCGAGGCCCTGTCAGCTTTAGAACATACTATCTGTGAAATTCCCGAAATTACCACAGAAGCGAATAAATCCGAGTTTATCAGTGCCGAACATCCCCACCCAGATCTGCTGCATCCCCTCAAAGACTGGTTAGATGGGGTAGAAATGCACGATCCGCGCTTGGCCCGGTTTATCTGCAAAATGGTTCCGCCTCAATGTCCTTTTGAACGGGATATCGTACTGTTTGGTCATAAATTAGTCCATATTCCGCCTCTGTGCAAGTTAAATCCTCTCTACGAGCAATTAGTCGGTTTACGTTTCCGCGCCTTATCATACTTAGCCGATGATTGTCAAGAGGATATTTCCGAGTATATTTAGCCAATTTAATTAAAATTGCGGCTAACATGGTATAAATATCCTGCTGACAGAAAATATCTCAGCCTCAAGGCTTTTCCTAGCTAGGGCTGGCTGAATAAATCTAAAAACTTTGTTGGATAAGGCTTTTAGACTTTTTTCCCCTCAAAAAGTGCTGACCATTGGAGTGATCGGGGGTAAAATTCAGGGACTTTTTCCCTGAAAATTAGGTAACTGACTACCTCAAAATCGGTAAAACCCTACACCCCACACCCCACACCCCACACCCTGCCCCCACCAACAAACTTTTTCAGCAGACCCTAGCTAATTCTTCCGTTAAAATTAGGTGAAGTCGCCGTTAAGAGAGAAACTATGAGTAAAAACTCCCGACGAGTCGATTTTCCTGATTTACCCGGGCTAAAAAACCTGCGCTCCTATCAATGGCAGTGGCTAGGCCGAGATATACTCGCCGGTGTCACCGTGGCGGCCTACGCTATTCCCCAGTGTATGGCTTACGGCGACCTGGCCGGGGTCGATCCCGTGGTGGGATTGTGGACTCTCGTGCCAGCCGCCCTAGTTTACGCCCTTTTCGGCTCCTCATCGCAACTATCCCTCGGACCAGAATCGACCACGGCAGTGATGACGGCGGCAGCGATCGCACCTCTGGTGAGCCTTCAAGGGGAAAATTACGGCAGTTTAGCGGCTTTTTTAGCCCTAATGGTCGGTTTAATCTGTTTTGTCGCTTACATCGCCCGCTTGGGATTTCTAGCTAATTTACTCTCCAAACCGATCCTAATCGGTTATATGGCGGGAGTGGCGGTGATCATGAGTGCGGGACAACTGGGTAAAATTAGTGGTTTGTCAATCCGTGAAAATACGGTTTTTAAAGAAATTTTCGCTTTTTTCTGGGGAATAAACCAATGGCACTGGCCAACCCTTAGCCTAGCTCTATTGCTGTTACTATTTCTATTTGTCATCCAAAAATATTTTCCCAAAGCACCGGGGCCCTTGCTGGCGGTTTTACTGGGAACCCTCGCCGTCGCCACCTTCCATCTTGATGGAGAGGGGGTGGCAGTAGTGGGGAAAATTAGCAAGACTTTGCCCAATTTTGGCTTACCAACCCTAGATTTTTCCCAATTACTACCCCTAGTAACCGCGGCCGTCGGCATTGCCCTGGTGGGCTATTCCGATAACGTCTTGACCGCTAGAGCCTTCGCCGCACGTCATAACCAAGAAATCGATGCCAATCAAGAATTTTTAGCCCTGGGACTGGGGAATCTGGCGGCGGGTTTTTGTCAGGGATTTCCCATCAGCAGCAGCGCCAGTCGCACCGCAGTGGGCGATTCCGTGGGTAGTAAAAGTCAGCTTTACTCCCTGGTGGTGGCAGGGGTGGTGGTGGCGGTCATTTTCCTGCTCGGTCCACTACTGGCACTCTTTCCCAAGGCCGCTTTGGGTGCGCTGGTGATTTATGCGGCCTGTAAACTGGTGGATATTGCCGGTGCTAAACGACTAAAAAGCTTTCGCAATAGTGAGTTTAATCTCGCTGTCCTGACCATGGTGGGGGTGCTAACCACAGGGATTTTAAGCGGGGTTGCTATCGCCATCGGTCTCTCGGTTATCGATTTATTAGCCCGCATTACTCGGCCTGATGATGCGGTCTTGGGTACGGTTCCGGGGGTGATGGGTTTACACGCACTCCAGGATTGGCCGGAAGCGCAAACAATACCAGGGTTAGTTATCTATCGTTACGATGCCCCCTTATTTTTTGCTAATGCGGCCGACTTTAAACGTCGCGCTCTCAGTGCCATTGCCCGGGAGACAAAACCGGTAGAATGGTTTGTCTTGAATACGGAGGCCCTTGGGGAATTGGATAGTACAGCCGTGGAGATTCTTGAGGAATTAGCGGCAGAATTATCAAGACAGGGTATAGTTTTCGCCCTCGCTAGGGTTAAACACGATCTGTACTTACAATTGCAACGTTCCCGCTTGTTAGATAAAATTAGCGAGGAGAGAGTTTACTATACTTTGCCGGCGGCGATCGAAGCTTTTAAAAATCGTTAACTGATAGTTAGGGGTCGAGAAGGTCGTCGCCGACCTCCCCTCCCATAAAGAACCTACCCGTGCATAGTTTTCGGACTTTATTGAAATTAGCTGATAGAGTTGTCTAAGTTGGGCTTCCGTCGGTTGCATTTAGTCATTGTCGGCTTAATTTTAGATTATTGTTCATTTTTAGCATCATTAACTGAAAGTCACTTCCCTAACCTATTTAGGGTTTGCTGAATAAAGGTGAAATGTAGGCAAGGTAAGGGTTTTGTGGCTTTTCTCGCGAAACAGGTGCAAGATTTTGAGAGAATCGTGCTTCAAAACCTTGCGTCTTCATCGGCCCGCGTCCTGTAGGGGCGAAGCATTCGGATAAAAAATCTACGGTTTCACCGATAGGTTATTGCCCGAATGCTTCGCCCGTACTTTGTCAGCAAACCCTATTTAGCATCAGTTTAACCCATTTTTCAAGAATCTAGGCTAGAATATGAAGACAAGACGTATTGCTCTGGGTTAATCTACTCTGTAGAAGCTAAGAAGGTAATCAAAATGGCTAAATATTCGCCTCTTATCAATATATCTCATGAAACTATGAGTGGTGTTCCTGTTTTTTCAGGTACTAGAGTTCCGATACAAACACTTTTTGATTATCTTAAAGCAGGAGAATCAATTGATGATTTTTTAGAGGGTTTTCCAACGGTAACAAGAGAACGAGTTATTAGCTTACTTGCAGAATTTGAAAAAGAGCTTATTGATAGGGTAGCGTGAAATGAGGCTTTTTTTAGATGAATGTATTGACCGAAGATTAATGAGGGAGTTTACAGGTTATAATATCAAAACTGTTCCGCAAATGGGATGGACTGGGATCAAGAATGGTCAACTGTAAAGATAATTACAGAATCTGAAATAAACTTATTTTCCTTCCAAGATAAATTTATCTCCTGAACCAAATCGATAATACTTTTTCCCTGTTAGTCTATCTTCTGCAATTTCGACATTTTTACAGCTTATCATTCCTCTAGGATCTGAATTACCAATACGACTGTATCCAAAAGCATCAGCATAACCTACACACTTACCTGCTGATATAGGTATTAAACAGTTATATCCATCTGAAAACAGAGAACCTGATATAGTGGGATTAACTCCGTTCCGCGTACATTCATACTGACGACGAGATTGGCTAATTAAAATATCATTACTCATATTGTTTGCTTGTATGGGAGCAGAATTAATTAATCCCACACCAATGAACATACAGAGGATTTTAATGGCTCTCATAGTGAGTAGTTACTGCAAAAACAACCATAATAAGCAGAATCCTAACTAATAAGTTTAAACATTGTCAAGACGGAAAAAAACGGATATTGTCGGAGGTTTTGTTAACTATGTTTACAAATATCGGAAGGCCAATTCAAGTCTGAATTGCATCACTGTCTGATCTACCTTTATAGAATACCTCATTCGGGGTACGATAGTCAAGACATTTTCGAGGACGATTGTTAATCAAGTTTACGGCTCTTTCCACCTCCTCTGGCTTAACGATTTTAAAATTCGTTCCCTTGGGGAAAAATTGTCTTAACAGTCCATTGGTATGCTCGTTTAATCCCCTCTCCCACGAATGATAAGGAGTAGCAAAATAAAAATCTGCTCCTAGTTTCTGACTCAACTCTTGATGTCCACAAAATTCTTTGCCGAAGAATTAAATAAATCAACTGTTCGATCAGCAATTGAAAGGTTAATTGTCAGCAATAGTATTAATAATTTGGGTAATAAATCTGTAAAAATTGATCAGGTTACTTTTTGTCATAACCCTTCTAATAATCGAGAAATAGAAAATTATCATATTTATAAAACTGAAAACAATGTTATTAAAGCAAAACTAGAAACTGTTCCCAAACTAATAGGATTAGGATTAACGATCGAACAAATTGCTCAGGCTCTTGATTTAGATATACAATTAATTTTAGATAGTCTCAAATCAGAGTAACTTTGATAAATTTATCAAGATATGGATGTCAAGCTGCTTTGATACACAATTGACAAGGATAGGGAAATGGAGAAATTTCAACTAATACCCCAAAACTAAACCGCCAACCCCAACATCTAGAACTGCTATAGTTAAAAAATGCCTTGAATTATCTTGCTTAGTATCAAAAATAATGAGCGAATTAAGTCCCGTTGCTGCTAGATAAATTGAACGTTGAAGTTAAAGTCATCGCCTGAGTTTTTCCTATCTGCATTTGGCAAAATTTAGGGCGCGTTAGACGGCGACAATCTAGGAGTCGTCAATCAGCCAAAAAACTTTGGGGCCAGTTTACCTGGTGTTTATCGACAATTTGCTGTTGCTTACACAGACTTTTGGGAGTCCTATAAGACAGTAATTCCGAGTAAACGTCATCGACCAGTCGGAAGAAACTGGTCAAACTAATCCTATTGAAAGCTGTTTGGCATTTTATCCATGACTACAATGCACAGCAAAGCAAAGGATTAAGCCTCCATCACTACTACCGAATCACCACCTTTTTCCCAACTTTTAACCCTGATTATCGGTCAGGGGTCGATGTTTCTCAATCAAATTGATCGCCTGGGTGACACTTTCGGGGAAAATTACCACTAAACCACCCTCAGAAACCGTGCTTAAAGCCTTCTCTAAAGCTTCCGTTTCATCGAGAATAACTTCCGGCCGCAAACTGGCATTTTCTTGGCTAATTCCCCGAAGAATTAAATCGGCCACTTCCCCCCGGCGGCGACCGCGAGTATCGTTATCTTCCTTAACAATAATCCGATCGAACATTTGGGCTGATAATTTCCCTAATAAAATTAAATCATCATCCCGTCGATCGCCAGGTCCGCCGACCACGCCGACTTTTTCGCCGGACCAATTGCCGACAAAACCGCCGACGGCTTCGTATCCGGCCGGATTATGGGCATAATCGATTAAAGCGTGATGGTGTCCCAAGTCAAACAGGTTCATCCTGCCGGGGGTCTGGGCCACGGAAGGTTTAAAGGTCCGCACCCCTTGGCGAATTAACTCGATATCGATACCCTGCACAAAAGTGGCTAAACAGGCGGCCAAGGCGTTAGCAATCATAAAAGGAGCCATTCCCTGCATAGTCACGGGAATATTGACTGCTTCCTCGATTCTCAGCGTCCATTCTCCCTCTAGAATCGACAGATAGCCATTCTCATAGATGGCGGCCATGCCACCGCGACGGATATGGTCGTGAATAATCGGGTTATCGGGACTCATGGAAAAATAAGCGACTCTTCCCTTGACTTTTTCGGCCATACTAGCGGTCAAGGGGTCATCGGCATTTAAAACCGCGTAACCCTCGGCGCTAACCACCTCGGCCACAACGCTTTTTACCTTCGCCATTTGTTCGATGGTGTCGATATCGCCGATACCCAAATGGTCGGCGGCCACATTTAACACCACCCCCACATCGCACTGATTAAAGGCCAAACCCGATCGCAGGATACCACCCCGGGCCGTTTCTAATACGGCAATCTCCACTGTGGGATCCTTCAAAATCATACTGGCACTGTAGGGACCGGTGTTATCGCCCTTTTCTACCAGATAATCATCGATATATACGCCGTCCGTCGTGGTAAATCCGACTACTTTCCCCGTTTGCCGGCAAATATGAGAAATTAAGCGGCTAGTGGTGGTTTTGCCGTTAGTTCCCGTAATGGCCAGAATTGGCACGCGACTGGGAGTCCCGGGGGGGAATAACATATCGATAACTGGAGCGGCGATATTGCGGGGTAAACCGCGACTGGGGGCGACGTGCATCCGAAAACCGGGGGCGGCGTTGACTTCTACGATTACCCCGTCCACTTCTTTCAGGGGTTTGCGGATATCCTCTGTCACCACATCGATCCCGGCAATGTCCAAACCGATTAATTTTGCCACTCTTTGGGCGATCCAGACGTTTTCGGGGTGAATTTCGTCGGTACGATCCACGGCGATGCCGCCGGTGCTTAAATTAGCGGTGGCCCGCAGATAGGCGATCTCTCCGTGGGCTAAAATGCTGGTTAATTCATAGCCCTGTTTCTCTAGCACATTAAGGGCAGTTTTGTCAATAGTTATTTTAGTCAAAACGTTGGCATGACCGTCACCCCGGTTGGGATCTTGATTAGTAATTTCGATTAATTCTTCTACAGTTGAGCGCCCATCACCGACGACGTGAGCGGGGATCCGTTCGGCCACGGCGGCAACTTTGCCATTTATGACTAAAATTCGGTGATCACTGCCTTTATAATACCTTTCTACGATCACGCTCCTGGTTTTCGAGGCGGCGCTGGCTAGATCATAGGCTTCCTCTGCTTCCTGTTGAGTTTTAACATCGATGCTGATGCCCCGGCCGTGGTTGCCATCGAGGGGTTTAATCACGATGGGAAACCCTCCCACTTCCTCGATTGCCGCTGACAACTCATCCAAGTATTGAATCACCGTACCCCGGGGGACTGGAATCCCACCATCCTTGAGGATAGTTTTTGTGCCTTCCTTGTCACAGGCCAACTCAACGGCTAAAATCCCCGAAAAACTGCTTAAAGTGGCTTGAATGCGCTTTTGGTGAACACCATAGCCCAATTGCACCATGGCACGAGCGCTCAGGAGTAACCAGGGGATATTTCTAGCTTGTGCTTCTTTGACGATGGTTTCGGTACTCGGACCGAGGGAGGCATTATTGCATAAATCGCGTAAATCGGCTAAATCTTGGGCCAATTCTTCCTTAGGATAGGTTCCCGTATCGACAATCGATTGACACAACCGCACGGCAGCCCGACCCGCATAACGTCCCGCTTGCTCCTCAACGTATTCAAACACCACGTTATAGACTCCGGGGGTGGAGGTGCCTCTCGTGCGACCAAACCCGACGGGAGTTCCTGCCAATTCCTGCAATTCTAGGGCGATATGTTCAATGATGTGGCCCATATAAGTGCCAGTGCGGACTCGTTCAAAGAAACCACCGCGATAACCGGGGGAGCAGTAATGTTCGACTAAACTGGGAAGAACGTCGATTAATCCCTCGTAAAAGCCGGGGATTTCATTCGATGGCTTCTCTGCGAGATCTTCGAGATCCAGACGCATAACAATGAGCTTGTCGCGACGAATACTCCAGTAGTTGGGACCGCGCAGGGTTTGGGTTCTGAGAATTTTCATGATATAGCTGATGTTCGCTGTTGAGAAGCACAAAGAAGCCGTTGTTTATTGTCTGGTTTTCCGAGATGGGTAAACTGTTCATCGTGAACAGTTTTTCAGGAGTTTTTTTACCCCAATTTAGCGATCACTTGCTGTTTTTTGAGATGATAGCCATCACCGTAGGCAAGAATATGTACCCGCAGATTATGCAGACTCAGGGGTTCGTTAGCGGTGACGTGATGGTGGTTGGTGTGGGACATTTCCCTAGCATCAATTACCGTCACTGTACCGCAGCCGATTACCGTCATCGTGCCATCCCGTTCAAACATAGCGCAGGTATCCTCATCGATGCCAATTCCTAAACGTTCGGGATAACCAGAGATAGCACTCATTAACCGGGCCATGCGGTTGCGATTGTGGAAGTGTTGATCGACAATGACTTCAGGAATGAGACCTAATCCCATGGCCATATCCACTAGGGCCCGATTAGGTGCTTCCCCGCTGCTGCCCCCAGCAATCATGTGATGACCCATAACGGCGGCCCCGGCGCTAGTTCCAGCTAGGGTTAGTTCTCCCTGTTGCACTCTTTGTCTGATTCTTTCCATCAGGGGAGTATCGGAGAGCAAACCGCATAAACGCAGCTGGTCGCCTCCGGTCATAAATACACCTGTACACTCTTCGATGTAGGCTTGAAATTGGGGGTCTTCTCCCTGTACACGATCGCGAATATCGATAACTTTGACGTATTTTGCCCCCATTTCCTCGAAAATCTTCTGATAGCGATCGCCGATTAAAACTGGCTCTCTGGAAGCGGAGGGAACAATAGCGATCACTGCTTCGCTACCCCCAGCGCGATTCCAAAAGGTATGCAGTATCTCTTTACCGTGGACTTTATCCTCGGCACCTCCAATGACTAAAATCGCCGTTTTGAGAGATACGGGGGTAGGATTTTGGTGGTGTTGGGTTTCTAGCTCGATGATCATGTCACTGAACGAATAGACATTTTTAGGGATGGAAGGTTTTTCGGGAAGATGTACAGGTATCTTGATGTTATTTTCCCTGAACGGTTGACGGAAAAAAATGCGGTTTAGGAATATTTTTCGGGACATCAAGCAATAGTAGAGGCGATTTTAGCAATTTTCTTCGATCCACTGGCAATGACGGACTGTTAGTTAACTTTAAGTCTAGGCTAGACTTCGATCACTCAAGCTAGAGCCAGAAAAACCCCTAGACAGTACAGCATAGTCTATCATGTTATTGAGATAGACTAGCGCAAAATTAGCAAGATTTTAACCGATCGAACCGTGACACAATGATACATTAAACACTATCCCAGTCTAGGCCTTAATTTTCCCGTGCAGTTTGACATTATTACTCTCTTTCCCGATTTTTTTACTTCACCGCTGCAGTCGGGGTTGTTGGCAAAAGCTCTCGAACGCGACATCGCTAGGGTAAATTTGGTCAATCTCCGGGATTTTGCCCACGATAAACACCGTCGCGTCGATGATGAACCCTACGGTGGTGGTGTGGGAATGTTATTAAAACCAGAGCCAATTTTTGAGGCGATCGAGTCTTTAGGAATTTTACCACCCCGGGAGATCGTGCTGATGACTCCCCAGGGGGAACCTCTCAATCAAGCTTTACTGAAAACTTGGGCCAGTAGTTATCAGCAGTTAATTCTCATCTGTGGCCATTATGAAGGGGTAGATGAGCGGGTTTGTGAGCATTTGGTGACTAGAGAGGTATCTTTAGGGGATTTTGTCCTAACTTGTGGGGAAATCCCGGCTTTAGCGATTATTAACGGGGTGACGCGGTTGTTACCCGGTACAGTAGGTAAGGCGGAATCGTTGAAATTGGAGAGTTTTGAGGCAGGTTTATTGGATTATCCCCAATATACCCGGCCGCCGGTCTTTCGCGGTTGGCAAGTGCCGCCGGTTTTGCGATCGGGTAATCATCAGGATATCGCTGATTGGCGCTATCAACAACAACTCAATCGCACGAAGGAGCGTCGTCCAGATCTCTGGCAAAAATGGCTAGAGGAAGGGGATTAATCCCCAAAAATGCTCGCGTGGGAATTATGAATTATGAATTATGAATTATGAATTATGGCTCTTCTGGTTTCTGTATGTAAACGGGGTCTATACTGATAGTTTCTTCAGCAAAATAGCACTAAAAGTCTTTCCCAGTAAACATTTCACGATTCTATGATCAAAAATTATCACACAAAGTCGAGGAGAGCCGAATTATGAATTATGAATTATGAATTGGGAATTGGGAATTGGGAATTGGGAATTGGGAAGTGGGAAGTGGGGAGAGGGTACTTAAAAATCAAAATCACCGGTAAAGGAACGACGGCTCCTATAGGAAACAGATTGATATTCTGTAAAATGGGAAGTAATCAGTGAGTTTTTCTTCTAATCGCAATAATGGCTCTCAGAGATTTCCTGCAAGGCCATTAATCTTTCTCTTGTTCGTGGATGCCCCGCTGTTAGTGCCTCTTCTCTTCAGGTTTCTAGGCTTTGATGGCAACGTTTCCAATCCACTTTCGGCATTTTAGGTCTCTTTTTCGTTCCCAGTCTCTAGAGTCTATCTGCTCTTGCCAAAAAATTCCAGTTCTCTAGCTGGTGGGGGTTTAATAGGCGCAACCATAGAGAAAAGGTTATATAAATCTAACTAATCATTGACTTGAGTAATTGGTATTTTACAAATCCCTGAAAGCAAGTCACCATAGGAATTAAGCAAATGCAGTTCCGAATCAAATCCTGTGGGAGATAGAAATTATGGTTGCTTTAATCACCCCAAAACCCGCTAAAACCAGCCGTTTAACCACACAAATCCAAGAAATCGCTGAAAATACCTTTACCCTGCGCTGTTTGGATTGGGACCGCGATCGCTTTGATATCGAATTTGGTTTAGAAAACGGTACCACTTATAACTCTTTTGTTATTCAAGGGGAAAAAACCGCTCTCATTGATACATCTCACCGCAAATTCGATCGCCTTTATCTGGAGGAATTAACTAAACTAATCAACATCAATCATCTTGATTATTTAATTATCAGTCACACCGAACCCGACCACAGTGGTTTAGTCAAAGAAGTTTTAGAATTAGTCCCAGAAGTTACCGTGGTGGGGGCAAAAGTTGCCATGCAATTCCTCGAAAACATGGTACACAGACCCTTTAAACAGTTAATAGTTAAAAGTGGTGATACTTTAGATTTAGGTAATGGCCATGTTTTAGAATTTGTTGCGGCCCCTAATCTTCATTGGCCTGATACTATCTTCACTTTTGATGCTAAAACTGCCACCCTTTTTACCTGTGATGCCTTCGGAATGCACTTTTGTGATGATCAAACCTATGATCGAGAAAAAGACCTGCTAGAAGGCGATTTTCAAACCTATTATGACTGTCTGATGCGACCGAATGCTCGTTCAGTTTTAGGGGCAATTAAAAGGATCGAGAAATTTGAGATTAATCTCATTGCCACCGGTCACGGCCCCCTATTAAAACACCATATTTCTGATTGGGTGGGACGCTATCAAACTTGGAGTCAAGAACAAACTTCTGCCGATACTTTAGTAGCTGTATTTTTTACCCAAGATTACGGACAAAGCGAACATTTAGCTACTATGATCAGTCAGGGTTTGAATAAAAATGATGTGGTGACAGAATTAGTCGATATGAATAATGCTGATCCCCACGAAGTCAGAGAATTGATCAATCAATCTAAGGGAGTTATCATCGGAATGCCTCCCCAATCTTCCCCGATTAACCAGACGATTTTAAGCACGATTCTTGCTTCAATTAATGGCAAACAAGCGGTGGGATTATTTGAGTCAGGAGGTGGGGAAGATGAACCAATTTTCCCCTTAAGAAATAAATTACAGGAAATCGGGGCGATCGAAGCTTTTCCTCCTCTTTTAGTTAAAGACAATTCCCATCAATCCCTCGATTTAATTGCCGATGAAGCAGGAACCGACCTCGGCCAATGGTTAAGCCGAGAAAAAACGATTAAACAAATTAAATCGATTAATAACGACTTAGAAAAGGCTCTAGGACGTATTAGCACCGGATTGTACTTAATTACTTCCCAAAAAGCTGATTTATCTAGTGCCATGATTGCCTCTTGGGTGACACAAGCAAGTTTAAATCCTTTAGGTGTGGCGATTGCAGTGGCTAAAGATCGGGCAATGGTATCCTTTTTACAGCCTAGCGATACCTTTGTTTTAAATGTTTTGGCTGAGGATAATTACCAGAAATTAATGAAACATTTCCTCAAGCGTTTCTCTCCCGGTGCCAATCGTTTTGAAGGCATTAAAACCTATACTGCCAACAATGGATCACCAATTTTAGCCGATGCCTTAGCTTACATAGAATGTCAAGTCACCAGTCGTTTAGATTGCGGCGATCATTGGGTAGTTTATTGTACTGTTAATAGCGGACGAGTTGCCCGTTTAGATACCTTAACTGCTGTCCATCATCGCAAAGTTGGCAACCATTATTAACAGTTATCAGTTATCAGTTATCAGTTATCAGTTATCAGTTATCAGATTTAAGTTTTCAGTGGATAGTGTTAAGTAGGAAGTTGCCGCTTTATTTTCACTGATTACTGTTTACTGCTCACTGATAACTGAAACATCCAATTCTATCAATCTTAGGAGGAATAAAATGTACGAACCAATTAAAAAACCTTCCCCAATGATGGTGCGGGTAGTGCAAGTCTTAGAAATGATTCAAGATTTAATTGTCATTTCTCTCTGTATTGGTTTATTTAGCTTCATGGTGTTAGAAGTCAGAGAAATGTTTATGTCTCTGCTGCCACCGATTCAATTTCGGATTATTACCGCCGATATTTTATTCCTCTTAATTCTAGTAGAATTGTTCCGATTGTTAATTATTTATTTGCAAGAAAAACGAGTTTCTATCGGTGTTGCCGTGGAAGTTTCTATCGTTTCGGTTTTGCGAGAATTAATTGTCAGAGGAGTCCTAGAAACTAATTGGACACAAGTATTAGCCGCCTGTGCTTTTCTAATAGTTCTCGGCACATTAATGGTGTTAAGAGTTTGGCTTCCTCCCACCTTTGAAGGTATCGATCCCGAACAAAAAGTTTCTGAGCGTTATCGTCAACATTTAGTTAAAGACTTAACTGAAATAAACAGCAAAACTTAATCAGTTATCAGTTATCAGTTATCAGTTAGAAGGGGATAGGGAAATGGGGGAATAGGGTAATGGGGAGATAGAGTAATTTCCACTAAAACCCTAAAACCCTAAAACCCCAAAACCCTAAAACCCTAAAACCCCACTCCCCCAACACCCCACTTCATAATTCATAATTCATAATTCATAATTCCCTCTCCCCACACCCTACACCCAACTTAACAATTATGACCACTACTACCTTAATTTCCAATCCTGCTATCAATAATCGCCCCCGCGATGTTCAAACCAGCGAAATTGCCAATCAAACTTGGGTTTTTCGCTCGCGTACTTGGGACAGATTAAAATTTGAAATAGAATATGCTCGTCAACGGGGAACCACCGCTAATTCCTATCTTATCCGGGGCGATAAAACCGCCTTAATCGATCCTCCCGGAGAATCTTTCACCGAAATTTATTTAGAAGAAATTCGTCAATATGTCCCCTTACATCGTCTTGATTATCTAATTCTCAGTCACGTTAATCCTAACCGTATCGTCACTTTAAAGGCATTATTAGCCGAAACCCATCAAATCACCATCCTCTGTTCTAAAGCTGCCGTCAATACCCTGAAAAATGCCTTGCCTGATGCCCAAATTTTGGGCATACGAACCGATGAAATCCTTGATTTGGGGCAAGGTCATCAACTAAGTTTTATTAATGTCCCTACCCCCCGCTGGCCTGATGGAATCTGCACTTTTGACCAAAAAACCCAAATTTTATACAGCGATAAATTCTTTAGTGTGCATCTGTGCAGTGATGAGCTTTGGGATAAAAATTGGAAAGAATTAGACGCGGATCGTCGTTATTATTTTGATTGTCTCCATGCCGTGCAATCAAAACCAGTAGAAACGGCCCTCGACAAAATTAAAGAATTTCCTGCCCAATATTATGCACCTGCCCATGGTCCGATAATTCGTTATAGTCTTAGTCGCCTTGCCCACGATTATCGTTATTGGTGTCAAGAACAAAAAACTCGACCCCTACAAGTGGCTTTATTATATGCTTCTGCCTACGGAAATACTGCCACCCTGGCCCGCTCGATCGAACGAGGATTATTAGAAAATGATCTGGCCGTAGAATCAATTAATTGTGAGTTTGCCACCCCTGCCGAAATTAGTCAAGCGATCGAAAATTGTGACGGATTTATTATCGGTTCTCCCACCTTAGCTGGTCACGCCCCTACCCAAATTCAAACCGCTTTAGGAATCGTTCTTTCCACGGCAGCAAAAACTAAATTAGCCGGGGTTTTTGGTTCCTACGGTTGGAGTGGAGAAGCGGTAGATTTAATTGAAACTAAACTCAAAGATGCCAATTATCGCCTTGGTTTTGAATCCTTGCGCGTGCGTTTTAACCCCACAGAAAGCAGTTTACAAGCAGGTTATTCAGCCGGAGAAACCTTCGCCCAGACCTTGAAAAAAACCAAAAAATTGCGGGTTCCCCAACAGGGAATGACCGAAACACAAATCGATCGCACTGCCCAGGCCGTTGGTCGGATCGTCGGTTCCCTTTCTGTTCTCACCACTCGTCAGGGCGAGGATCATGCTGGTTTCTTGACCTCTTGGGTATCCCAAGCCAGTTTTAACCCCCCAGGGCTAATTATCGCCGTTGCTGATGAACAAGCCGCCGATCGCCTAATTAACTCGGGAACCGTCTTCACCTTGAATATTCTCAAGGAAGGGCGCAATTTACGCCGCCATTTTTCCAATTGCATCAAATCCGGCAGCGATGTCTTTACGGAATTAGAAACCCAAGTCGGGGAAAATGGCTGTCTGATTTTAAGCGAAAGTCTCGCCTATCTGGAGTGTACGGTGAAAGAGCGACAACTCTGCGGCGATCGCTGGCTAGTCTATGCCACCGTCGAGCGGGGTCAAGTTTTGGATAGTAACGGTGTCACCGCCATCGGTCATCGTAAATCCGGTAGTCAGTACTAAAACTGGACTAGCGGGGCAAAGTTCCTGACTTTCCCCCTATAATCAGCCTAGATTTCTGGGAAACATAGGTTATGTTAATATCCAAGGTTGTCCGACCGGGCTATTTTGTCTTTGTTTCCCCATGAAAAAATTGCCGCTAGTCCTATCGGTGGGGAGTGTCGCTTTATTGTTGGTGGGATGTCCAGCTTCTGACCAAGCTAATCAATCCCCACCACCCAGCCAAGAAACCCCCACCCCCTCTCCTAGTACCCCAGCTGCCCAACCACCCGCCTTTAGCGGTGCTGTGCAACCAGCTACCAAACCAGCCACCCCAAAAGTACCTGGATTGATTCCCGCCACCGATCCCGACCAAAAACGGGCAGAAATTAATCGCGGTCGCAGGGATCCCTTTGCCCCCCTTCCCCTACAACCAAATATTACAATCACAGTGGCGGAAGAACCCCCGGGTGGGACTCCGGGGGCTACCACAGCCGGACCAGCAGCAATGGGCAATCCTCCCACCCCCGGACGACCGATAGTGAAAACGCCGCCACCACCACCGCAACCGACGGAAGCGGAAGAAGTGCAAGTATCGGGCATTCTCCGGTTGCCTACCACTCCTATGGCGATCGTGAAAGCCCCCGGAGAAGCCACGGAACGTCGAGTTATCCCCGGTTCTACCCTCTCTAATGGTTTAATTTTAGTTAAAGCGATCAACACCGATCCCGATAACCCCTATATTGTTCTACAACAAAGCGGTCGAACTATTACCCGTCGCCTAGGGGATGGTGTCCTCGAACCCGCCGCCGCACCGCAGGCCTCGATCAGTTATAATATTCCCGAATCAGGAGAATAAAACCCGTGCGATCGATTGCTATTCAACAAAAACAAACCATTATTTATCCCCAAATGCCCTTGGCTATCTATCGAGAATTAGCCAGCCATTTACAACAGGTTCAGGGTGTGGAAACCCATCTCACTCCCCAGCAGTTCCAACAATTCGATTATCACCAAAGTCAGATCGGTAGTCTAGAAATTAACTATACCGAGACTTTTCAGGAAAGCGATCGCGCTCTGGTCACGGCAATTCTCGATTATTATGCCCAACGTCACGGCTCCTATCAGCTTTCCTAAGCTTTCTCTCCTCACCTTTTCCCCGATTACCGACTTTCTTCTTAAAAACTAAAGGTATTTTATAGGATTTATCTTAATGCTGGGGATGATGCCAGATATCGTCATACTTCATCTAAACTTAAGTAGGGTTTGCGGCAAAAAGTACGGGCGAAGCATTCGGATAGAAAATCTACGGTTTCACCGATAGGTTATTGCCCGAATGCTTCGCCCCTACAGGACGTAGGGTTCATTCATGAATCAACCCTACCTTTTATAAAAATTAAAATCTTTCTGATTTTAAGCCACCGACGACCAGTGGTAGTCACTGATAACTGATAACTGATAACTGATAACTGAAATGACCCTACCCAATTCCCTAGAAGAAACGATCCTGCAAGCGAAAGCCGCCACTCAACTGGCTCTAGAATCGGGAGCTAGACGCATACAAGTGGAATTAGTTATCCCAGAAATTGCTCTACAAGCGCAAGCTTTAGCCCTTGATTTTACCTCTATTTTTGACAGTTATGGTTCTGGTTTAAGGGTAATTTTTCCCGATACTGGGGCCGCCATGTTAGCTCGACGGGATTGGGGAGAAACAGTTTTTCAACTGGGAGATTTAGGTAGTCGTTTTATTCCCGTCGAAAACAAAATTAAGCCCGAAGATGAAGTTTTTTTAGTTGTTTGTCCCTCCTCGGTGGAGATTAATTCCGTAGAAAAACTCTGTAACTTGGCCGAAGATCGTCCCGTAGTTCTTCTAATTCCTCAATTGGAAGATGTATCGGTAGTGGGTATCGGTTACGCAGCCCGACAATTGCGAGAAAGATTTTTAAGTACCCTAGAAAGTTGTTATTATTTTCGTCCCTTGGAATCAGCGATCGTGTATCGTTCCTATCCTTCCATGTGGCAAGTTTGGCTAGAAAAAGAAGACGGTTACGAGTTAATTTCCGAACAATCGACTAAACCCATGGGCGAAGCTTTAGAAAATCTAATTCTGAAAGCTTCTAGTAATAATCCTAATGATAGTTCTAATCCTGCTAATAAAGCCAAAAAGTCGGGTTTATTTGCCACGATGGGACGCTTTTTAAAAGCATTGCAACAGTGACATACTCCCTCCGTCACAGCGTAGCTTAACGGTGGATTCTTTCCCCATTGCTGTTAGAAATTCTTGGCTTCTACAGATTGACCTCGATTGCAACTTTTATCCTTCTATTTTAACCGATCATTTGGCAATGCTATAATAAAATTAATCGGTAGTTTCCCTAGAGGTAAACTTTTATGATCATCAATAAGCGAGAACTCAAGCAAGCCTTAAATCGGGTGTACTTGAAAATTAAGCCTGATACTGAAACAATTCAGGTTTTTCAAGCTAATTTAACGCGCTTGTTGGAGCAATGTGACAGCAAAAAGTCCGAAGAGTTTAATAAAAATTTGCTGATAGATTTTTTAAAAAATACCTATTATACCGATCGCTATTTTATCAATACAAAAGAGCGCATCGATCTGGTGATTCATAATAACCAGGATGTTAAAAGTCCAGTGGGGATCATTTTTGAGACGAAGAAACCTACTCGGACAATAAATGCAGAAATGCCAAGACTGGATAATCTCAATACTAAGGCTTTTCAGCAGTTAGTTTTATATTTTCTCCGCGAAAGGGTGACGGATAAAAATCTTGAGATTAAACACTTGATCGTAACAAATATTTATGAGTGGTTTATTTTCGATGCGAAGATTTTTGAGGAGTTGTTTTTTGCTAATAAGGCTCTAGTTAACCAGTTTTGCGATTTTGAAGAAGGGAGACTAAGTAGTACAAAAACGGATTTTTTCTATCAACAAATTGCCGAACCAGCAATCACTAAAGTTATTGAGCAAATTAAGTTTACTCATTTTGATCTGCGAGATTTGGAAAATTTAGATTTGCTTGATATTTACAAGATTCTTTCGCCAGAACATTTACTTAAGTTACCTTTTATTAATGATAGCAATACTTTAAATAAGCCTTTTTATAATGAGCTTTTGTATATTATCGGTTTGACGGAAATTAAGGAAAAAGGGAAGAAGTTAATCGGACAAATGAAAGAAGGCGATCGCTGTGATGGTTCCCTAATTGAAAATGCGATTAGTCGGTTGGATAGTTTAGATAAAATTGCACAATTAAAAAATCCAGAAGAGTTTGGAACTACGGATGAGGATCGGCTTTATAATGTGGCGTTGCGGTTATCAATTAATTGGATTAATCGGGTTTTGTTTCTCAAACTATTGGAAGCGCAGTTAATTAAATATCATCAAGGCGATCGAGATTTTGCCTTTCTCAATTTGGCGAAAGTTCCCAGTTATGATGATCTCGATAGTTTGTTTTTTGATGTGTTAGCTAGGGAGACAAATAAGCGCGAGGCTAAGGTTAAAACGACTTTTGCTCATGTACCTTATTTAAATAGTTCGCTATTTGAACCAACGGAGACGGAACAGCAAACGATTTTTATTGGCAATTTGCGGGAGCGAACTTTACCCATTTTTACAGCGACGGTGCTAAAAGATAATCAGGGTAATAAGCGAGTAGGTGAGTTAAATGCGTTGGCTTATTTGTTTGAGTTTTTGGATGCTTATAAATTCGATCGAGATGAGTTAGAAAATCCTCAAGAAGATAGCGAAAAGTTAATTAATGCTTCGGTGTTGGGGTTAATTTTTGAAAAGATTAATGGTTATAAGGACGGTTCTTTTTATACGCCGAGTTTTATTACCATGTATATGTGTCGGGAAACGATACGACGAGCGATCGTGCAGAAGTTTAATGAAGTAAAAGGCTGGAATTGTAAAACTTTAGATGATTTATATGAACGAATTGAGGATAAAAGAGAGGCAAATGTTATTATTAATAGCCTGAAGATTTGCGATCCGGCGGTGGGTTCGGGACATTTTTTAGTTTCAGCTTTGAATGAGATAATCGCGATTAAGAGTGAGTTACGGGTTTTATTAGATACTTCGGGTAAGTCGCTAAAAGATTATCGGGTAGAGGTGCGAAACGATAAGTTATTGGTTTACGATGATGAGGGGAATTTATTTGCTTATCATCCGAATAATAAAGAAAAGCAACGGGTACAGCAAGCCTTATTTCATGAGAAACAGACGATTATCGAGGGGTGTTTATTTGGGGTGGATATTAATCCTAATTCCGTGACGATTTGTCGCTTGCGGTTATGGATTGAGCTTTTAAAAAATGCTTATTATCGAGAGGATGGCAATTTAGAAACTTTGCCAAATATTGATATTAATATCAAGTGTGGTAATTCTTTGATTAGTCGCTTTGCTTTGGATGTGGATGTTAAACAGGTTTTACAGAAGCAGAAGTTTAGTATTGAGGAATATCGCAATGCGGTACAGACTTATCGCAATGCGGAAAATAAGGAACAAAAGCGGCAGATGGAAACGCTGATTGCTAAGATTAAGGCTGGTTTTAGTGCTAATTTATTAATTAGTGATCCTAAGAAGGTGAAGTTACGTCAATTACAAGGGGAACTTTATAATCTGGAAAATCAGGGTTTATTGTTTGAGGAGACTAAGACGGAGCAAAAAGCGCGGGAGAAAAAAGTAACTAAGTTAAATAATGAGATTGACAAGCTAACTGCTGAAATTGCAGATATTGAAAGCGGTAGGCTGTATGATAATGCTTTAGAATGGCGGTTTGAGTTTCCCGAAGTGTTGAATGATGACGGGGATTTTGTTGGGTTTGATGTGGTGATTGGGAATCCTCCTTATGGCGTAGATTTTTCAACCCAAGAAAAAGAGTTTTTAAAGAAATATTATGATCGAATTCATGTCCGAACTCCAGAGTCTTTTAATTATTTTTCTTACAGATATCAAGAACTTACAGGTAAGCAATCTTTGTGTTCACTAATAATTCCCTCTAGTTTTTTAAATCAAATTGAATTTGAAAAAAGTAGAGAATTAATACTAAGTAATTACAGTCTTATCTTAGACATTAATCTTGGAGATGGAGTATTTGAAGATGTTACAACTCCTACCTGCATCATTAGTTTTTCTAAAAAAATATTAAACAACTCAACTCTATATGCAGATCTATCAGATGTGGAAAGAGATAAATTACCAGTTGAGCTAGATAAAATAAATAATCTCATTGATCAATCCAATCTTGTTTCTAATCAAGCTTATAGCTTTGTTTTTAAAAATCATCATCAATTAATTGAAAAATGTTATTCAGGGAATCTAACTCTTAAAGATATTGCTGAAGATGTAGCTACTGGAATTAGTCCCGGACTTGCAGATGCTTTTATACTTAAATCAGATGAAGCTGAAAGTAAGAAATTAGAAAAAGACATAATTAAAAAACTAATAATTGGAGGAGAAATAAACTCTTATTGTTTAAAGCCTAAATCAGAGAAAGTCATAATTTATTTTTCTTCGGACTTAGATGTTAAAAATTATCCCAATATTATTAAACATTTAAGCTTATACAAAGAAAAACTAGACAATAGAGTAGAAACTAAAAGTGGTGTTATCCCTTACTATGTAATGTTAAGACCTAGACGCAAAAAATTATTTACTCAGCCTAAAATTTTAATTCGACAAACTGCGAATAGAATCATTGCTGCTTACGACGAAGATCAATGGTATTGCCTTAAAAGTGGAATAATAGTTCAGTTGCCAAATAAATCAGAAGTGCAATATTTATATTTATTGGCTGTTCTCAACTCTAAATTGATGAATTTTTTATATAGTGATTTAGTTAATGAAGATGTGAGAATATTTCCAGAAGTAAAGCCAGTACAATTATTTAAACTTCCAATTGTAGTTCCTAAAAGACAAATACAAATAGCAATAGAAAAAATTGTTGACAAAATTCTCGCCGCTAAAAAAGACGATCCTAACGCTAACACAAGCGAATTAGAAAAGCAGATCGATCACTTAGTTTACAAACTCTATCAACTCACCTATAATGAGGTAAAAATCATTGATCCAGAATTTGCCCTAACAGAACAAGAATATCTGGACTTCCCCTAAGCAAAAATACTAAAAAATTAACCAAACCCTAATTAGGGTTTGCTGAAAAAGTACGGGCGAAGCATTCGGATAGAAAATCTACGGTTTCACCGATAGGTTATTGCCCGAATGCTTCGCCCCTACAGGACGCGGGCCGATGAAGACGCAAGGTTTGGAAGCACAATTCTCTCAAAATCTTGCACCTGTGGGAGCGAGAAAAGCCACAAAAACCTTACCTTGCCTACATTTCACATTTATTCAGCCAACCCTATTTATAATCAGCTACTTAGGGTCTGCTGAAAAAGTTTGTTGGTGGGGGCAGGGTGTGGGGTGTGGGGTGTGGGGTGTAGGGTTTTACCGATTTTGAGGTAGTCAGTTACCTAATTTTCAGGGAAAAAGTACCTGAATTTTACCCCTGATCCCTCCA
>NZ_JADBUN010000154.1:0-66836 GCF_020245625.1 Microcystis sp. M049S2
ATTTCAGTTTTTTCTTTGTCAGTAAGGGTGTCAACAAGGAATATTACAAATTGTTAACCGAGTCTTGAAAGCCTTGTGCTACAAAGGTTTGAAATGTTAAGAAAGATGTGACTAAAGGACAGCTTATTAAGGGGGGATTAAGGGGGGATCGGCACCCCCCTTATCAAGGGGGGCAGGGGGGATCGAAGCTAAAATCCATTTTTAATTTAATTATAACCAGCTACTTAAAATGATGAATATTACCATCCCAAATCTCTACGATAGCGATTATCAACTTTGGTTAGAAAATACTATCAACCAATTACGTCAAGGCGATTTTCAAGCGGTAGATTGGCAGAATTTATTAGAGGAGTTAGCGGATTTGGGGAAAAGTGAACGACGAGCATTAGAAAGTTTATTAACTCGACTTTTAGAACATTTACTGAAGTTAACTTACTGGCAATCCCAACGAGATTATAATCAAGCTGGATGGAAAAAAGAAATTCGCAATTTTCGGATTCAGATCAAAAAAATTCTCAAAGATAGTCCCAGTTTAAAGTCTTATTTAAGGGAAATTTTGCAGGAATGTTATCTCGATGCTCGCAATCTGCTTATTGACGAAACCCAATTAGATGCAAGTATTTTCCCTGTGGAAGTGTTAGCTAATCTAGAGGAGATTCTCGATGAAAATTGGTTGCCTAATTGGGAAGCTATCAGCAATAATTCTGAACAGTGAAATTAAGGAGTAAAAAATCATGAATATTACCATCCAAAATCTCTACAATAGCGATTATCAACTTTGGTTAGAAAATACTATCAACCAATTACGTCAAGGCGATTTTCAAGCAGTAGATTGGCAGAATTTATTAGAGGAGTTAGCGGATTTGGGAAAAAGTGAACGACGAGCATTAGAAAGTTTATTAACTCGACTTTTAGAACATTTACTGAAGTTAACTTACTGGCAATCCCAACGAGATTATAATCAAGCTGGATGGAAAGGGGAAATTAGAAACTTTCGGAAACAAATCAAGAAAATACTGAGAGATAGTCCCAGTCTCAAACCCTATTTATCCGAGATACTTGAGGAATGTTACAGCGATGCTCGGGAGATAATTATTGATATAACCGAATTAGATGCCAGTATTTTCCCTATGGAAGTGTTAGCTAATCTAGAGGAGATTCTCGATGAAAATTGGTTGCCTAATTGGGAAGCTATCAGCAATAATTCTGAACAGTGAAATTAAGGAGTAAAAAATGATGAATATTACCATTTCAAATCTCTACGATAGCGATTATCAACTTTGGTTAGAGTCCACTATCAACCAATTGCGTCGGGGGGATTTTCAAGCGGTAGATTGGCCGAATTTATTAGAGGAGTTAGCGGATTTGGGTAAAAGTGAACGACGAGCGCTTAAGAGTCTCTTAACTCGACTTCTAGAACATTTACTGAAGTTAACCTACTGGCAATCCCAACGAGATTACAACCAAGCGGGATGGAAAAAAGAAATTAGAAATTTTCGCCTACAAATTGCTGATCTTTTAGCAGATAGTCCCAGTTTAAAGTCCTATTTAAGGGAAATTTTAGCAAAATGTTATCTCGATGCTCGCAATCTGCTTATTGACGAAACCAAATTAGATGCCAGTATTTTCCCCTTGGAAGTGTTAGCTAGTCTAGAGGAGATTCTCGATCAAAATTGGCTGCCGGATTGGGAAGATATAAACAGGGATAAATCTTCCGAGGTGAACTAAAGATTAGCTTCACCTACCCGGTTTACAGACATTATAGTCCTCGTGAGAGATCACCGCTTCCGGGACGAGGAGATTGCCGTAGTCGCGACAGATGAGGCGATAATTGCGGGTAACGGGGATACTGATAATAAAGCGATCGTGTCGCAATCGTTTACCGTGGAAATCTCGATAATTGCGGTGATCTTGCAATCCTTGCAGGATTTCCCTAGCTTTAAGTACGACATTTTTCGGTAATTCCCGTAGATCGATCGGATCTTGGGAAAAAGTGGCTTCCCAAGCATTTTTTTGACGTTTTCTTTCTTCCCAAGCGGCATCTAGTTGAGCGCAATGATGGCAGACTTGGCCATAACCCTTGTGACCACAGGGAAACTTCTTCTTTCTTCTGGACATAATACCATCTGTCTGTGAGGCTGTGAGAGACTATTCAAGAGCGGCAAAGCTTGCTTCACTTTTGGCAGATGGAGAAGAAAGTCTTTACCTAGTGATTATCTATACTTATCAGCATACAGGGATCGATACCTCGTTTGGTCATTGACCAGCAAGAAAGTTGATCTTGGTTAGTTAGGGTCTGCTGTCACCAACAGGATTAAGGCTGCTTAGAATAATTCCCATTCTTGGGTTCTTAAACGTTTGAGAATGGCCAAACGGCTACTAAAATAATTGGCGCAGAGACGACTATAATCGGTTAAACGCAGGTTATTTAAGCTAATTGACCAAGACCAAATATAGGCCGCTTGGGTGAGATACTGAAGACAAGATAATTCACCATCAGTTAAAGGCACTGTTTGATCGTAACCTTGGATAAAACTGTGGCGAACCTGGCGATTTAAGCCGGATTGTAGGGAAACTTGCAGAAATTTAGCGATATCAAAAACTCGCCAACCATAACCGCACTGATCGAAATCAAATAGGGTCATCTGATTATCTGGGGTGATATGTACATTACCACTATGAGGATCGCCCCAACAAATGCTCCAATAGGGAGATTCTGTCGGTAATTTGGCGGTTTCTTCCTCTATTTCCCCAATGGTTTCTAAAACACAGTCTAGGTCCCTCGGTCGTTGGTGCAGAAAAGGTGCGATAATTTGCAGGGAATCCTCGAGAAGATATTTGAGGTTGAGGGGATGACGATAGGCTAGGGGTTGAAAATCTGCTGTCACCCGATGTAAATTAGCTACGATCGCCCCTAAATGATAGGCTTGTTCTATATCTATGTCTCCAATGGCAATTCCCCCCGGAGCATAGGGAAAGAGGACGGCGTAACGTTTCCCTTCCGGAGCATTAATTTCTAGGGATAAATCACCCTTTTTGCTGCGAATTGGGGCGGCGACGGGAACCTGAGAGCGATCAAGATAATCTAATAATTCTAACTCGAAGTCGATTTCCATTTTGCTGCGCCAATGGCAGTGAGATACGCGCAAAATGTAGGGAGTTGTCAGGGTTTCGAGGAGATACACATCACTTAAACCCCGATGCCAAAATTGACAATTTTTCGGTACATCAATCTCGTAACGAGAAAAAACTAAATCTGCTAGGGCAGCAGGAGCCAGAGTCGAGTAGAGTGTGGGAAAAGTCCATTCTCCAGTGCGAAAATTGGCAGCGGGAGAACTAGAAGGCAGTAAATTGAGCGAAGCCTGAAAAGTCGTCACGGTTCCCTCCCGATGCAAGTGTGGACAACGCTCGCATCATCCTATTTTATAGGCCACATATATTACAAATTGGTTCGATCGCTCCGTATATTTCGCTACATTCCTCTGTAAGTTATCAGATTTGAGTTTTCAGCACCCACAGCAGTTATCTGAATGGTGAGATGGGAAGTTTTCGTTTTGGGGAGTCGGTCGTTAATACCAAATTAGGTTACACTTCATCTTTATGAGAAAGGCTGTACTAAAGTTGTTGATTCTTCCTGACTGAGATGACGTAGTTTATCTCGAAAATAGCGAAATTCATAGGTAATTGGTCGGGAATTGTAATCTTCTTTATAGTAAATCTGAAATTCAATGCTTCCTTTCTGACCCTGGGAACTAAGACGCTCAAACCCGCCCCGACCTCGCGCATCACAAGCTTCTTCTAAGTAGCTGGTTATAATTAAATTAAAAATGGATTTTAGGTTCGATCCCCCCTGCCCCCCTTATCAAGGGGGGTGCCGATAGGCGGGGGGATCCCCCCTTATCAAGGGGGGATCCCCCCTTAATCCCCCCTTAATAAGGGGGGCATCTGACAAATTTTAACGCCTACCTACTTACTCCTCCTTTAAGACAATCAGATAAAAAACCGAACGCATCAAAAAGTGTGCTTTTTCCCACGCCATTTTTGCCGATAACGGCCGTCATCGGTGTCAGAGAATCTCGATTTTGAGTGTTCCATAACTTGCCCAGGGTTATATCCTTGAGCGCTCGATAATTTTTAATCCTCAATCCCTCAATTCTGGCCATTATTTAGTCCCGTTTCTCATTACTAAAGTAATTTGAGCAATTTCTTGATAGATTGATTCTAGACCAGTTATTAATAGAGTTCTTGCCTAATTAATTTTTGAGAGTTCAAAAATGAGAAAAATAGGCATAAAATTGCATAAAATCCTTAGATAGAGCATTTAATTGATTAATGCTCATTCTTAATTCTCCTGACTACTGACTACTGGCTACTGACTCCTCACCTAAGGTCAGATTTTTGATTTTTACAAGAGGTCTAATTACTGACCCGATTCGATCGCTCCTTCGGCCTCATGAACAATTGCCCTCAATCGATCTAAAGTTTTCTGGTCCACCTGGGTCCATAATCCCCGTTGTTGAGCCTCTAATAATCTTTCGGCCATATCTCGCAATGCCCAGGGGTTTTTCTCCTGAATAAATTGTTGTACCTTGTCGTCAAATAAATAAGCTTCGGCTACTCCCTGATAGATAAAATCCTCCACGAGATGAGTAGTGGCAGAGTAGGCAAAAATATAATCTACGGTCGCAGCCATCTCGAAAGCGCCTTTATAGCCGTGTCGCATCACTCCCGCTATCCATTTGGGGTTAACCACTCGCGAACGGTAAACCCGGCGAATTTCTTCCTCTAGGGTTCTGATGCGGGGATTTTCCGGACGGGAATGATCACCAAAATAGGTGACGGGATTTTTGCCGGTTAATGCCCGGACACTGGCAGTTAAGCCGCCTTGAAATTGATAGTAGTCATCGGAGTCGAAAATATCGTGTTCCCGATTGTCCTGATTGTGCAGCACTATCTCTAATTCTTGCAGTCTATTTCTCAATACTTCCGGTAAAGAATGGGCAGTTCCTTGACTATCATAGGCATAACAACTCCAGTTAATATAAGCATTAGCTAAGTCTTGATCATTTTGCCAGTTTTGTGACTCGATTAACCCCTGTAAACCGGCCCCGTAAGCACCCGGTTTGCAGCCAAAGATTCTGGCAGTAGCTCTCAGTTTCGCCTCTTTTTCTCCTAAGCCCTGATTTAGCCAAAACTCCCTCTCTGTCTTCACTTTCGCCGCTAAAGGATTAATTTTTTCCTCTTCCTCTTGACAAGCTACCGCATTTATGCCAGAATTAAGAAGATGTAGTATGCTGGGGAAACTGTCCCTAAAAAAGCCCGATACCCGAACGGTCACATCAATGCGAGGACGGCCTAAGCTAGACGGGGTAAGGATTTCAAACCCGACCACCCGACGGAAAAAACCATCCCAAAGGGGACGAATTCCCAGTAAAGCCATGGCTTCGGCCACATCTTCGCCACTATTTCTCATCGTCGAAGTTCCCCAGATAGAAATCGCCAAAGTGCGGGGATATTCGCCATTTTCTTGGGTATAACGTTCAATTAGTGCCTCTGCGGCCTTTCTTCCCACTTCCCACGCGGTTTCTGTGGGGATTGCGCGGGTATCGACGGAATAGAAATTTCTGCCGGTGGGGAGAACATCAGGACGGCCGCGGGTAGGAGCGCCGGAAGCACCACTGGGGACGTATTGGCCAGCGAGACCTTTTAAGAGATAGGTAAGTTCATCGGGGGTTTGTTTTAAAGCAGGAATTAACTGATTTTCTAGCCAAACCAATTCTTTTGCCGTATTTTCGCCTACAGGTTCAATTTTCCGGCTAATTAAATCCTGAGCGAGACCTTCCAGATAAGTAGTGGTATCGTTATATTCCGTCAGGGGGTCGCAGTCGAGATGGAGGTCAAGGGCGATCGAACGGGTTAAACCGGGGCGGTCGGGACTGGGAGAACGGGCGATCGATTGAATTAAATCAATTAACTGCTGACCCTGGGGACATTGACCGAAGATATGTAAACCATCGCGGATTTGTGCTTCCTTGAGTTCACAGAGATAACCATCCACGACGGTGAGAAATTGACCAAAGGAGGCGCTGGTCGCAACGCGCTCGCTACGCGAGATCGTGCCTAGCTCTCGATCGAGATTAGTTTTCGCCACCAGGTCGTTAATCCGCTCGCGAATCAGAGCTAAACGAGAAGGATCAAGAGATTCTGCCTGATAATATTCATCGATGAGAGACTCTAACTTTTCCCAATCCCCATACAATTCCGCTCGCGTCATTGGGGGAGTGAGATGGTCGATGATAACAGCTTGGGAACGTCTTTTAGCACTGGAACCTTCTCCGGGGTCATTGACAATAAAAGGATAAAAATTCGGCAGCGACGAGAAAGCAATTTCGGGATAACAATGGGGAGAAAGAGCGAGACTCTTCCCGGGTAGCCATTCTAAATTGCCGTGTTTACCGAGATTAATCACGGCAGTGACTTGGAATTCCTGTCGTAACCAATGGTAAAAAGCGAGATAGCTGTGGGTAGGTTCCAGGTCGGGGGAATGATAATTAAGAGTCGGGTCAAGGTCATAACCGCGAGAAGGTTGAATACCGATAAAGACATTACCTAACTGGATGCCGGGGATAGGAAAATCCCCATCCGGATGTCCCCAACGGTCAAGCAGAGCGCTTTGATTATCGGGGGGAAGGGAGGAGAAATAATCTAGATATGCTTCTAGGGAGAGAGATTGATAGATAGGTTTTAATTCCCTTGTCTCCAAGTCATTAGTGATACCGGAAATAAGCAATCGCATTAATTCGTCGCTATGGTCGGGGAGGTCGGTGAGGGTATAACCTTGGGTTTGTAATGCGCGAAGAATTTCCAAACCACTAGCGGGAGTATCTAAACCAACTCCGTTAGCGATACGACCATCCTTATTGGGATAGTTGGGGAAAATGAGGGCAATTTTTTTCTGGGAGTTGGGAAGGGAGGAGAGTTGACAATAGTTTGCGGTTAAATCAGCGACAAAATCAACCCGGTGGGGGAGGGGTTGATAGATAACTATTTCCGTTTCTAGTTTGGGATGTCGGGTGAGGACAGATTTAAAGGAAATAGCGCGGGTGATAATTTTGCCATCCATTTCCGGTAAAGCGATATTCATGGCCACATCCCGGGGGGAAAGACCTTGATAACCCTGTTGATAAGCTTCTAAACTGCTGCTGCTGAGGATTACTTGGAAGATGGGTTTATTGAGGGACTGCCAGAAGTGATGATTTTGTTTGTCTTCCGGTCGCTGGATAGAGAAGCTAGTGGTATCGAGAATTAGGTCTGGGGGATGGTGGGAAAAGAGGGTTAATAGTTCCTCTTGCACTTCAATTTCCCGGAGAGAGGAGAGAAAGATAGGGACAGTTTCAATATTTCTTTGGGTGAAAGCGCTGATTAAAGCATCGATAGCTTTGGTATTACCCGCGAGATAATGGGAACGATAGAAAAGTATCCAAGTCCGTGCTTGGGGTTGGGATAGGGTTATCTGGGAATAGATTCCCAACCTAGGGACAACCCTAGGAGGAGAGGGAAGATAGTCGAGATGGAGACAGGTATGCGCGATAAATTTAGCAGCATTAATCCAGTTATCTATCCCTGCTTCCGTGAAATAGCACCATAACTGGTTAACAGTAGTCAGGGAAGCAGTGGAATGACTCATCAACTCTAAATCCGGTTTATCCTCTCCTGGGAGGACAAATAAAGTCGCACCAGTTTCCTCGACAATTTCCTTAACTACTTCCAACCCGTAGGACCAACTCCCCCGTCCCCCCAATAAGCGAAGAATAATCACCCTTGCTTGGAATAGTACCTTGTCCCCATAGTTATCGATACTGTATTGCTGTTGTAACTGGGATAAATTCAGGGCGCGAATTGCGGGAAAATTATCCGGTAGATGGTCGATAGCTGCCGCTAGAGTTTGAATATCGGTATCAGCCATGGTGAGGAGAACAATCGGGGCCGGATTTTGGTCAATAATAATCACCCCTTCGGTATCTGCTGTCCAACCACCCGCTTGGGGAGCAATTCGGTGCATAAGTTTTGAGAGTCAGGTTAAATAATGATTAGGTTTTGAGAATCAGGGTCTCGATCGAGGGATCATTCTTAGGTAGATAGAGATGATTATATCTGTCTGCGGCAATTTAAAGAACAGGGAATAGGGATTAGGGAATAGTAGGGGATAGGGATTAAGAAAACTTCACTAAAAACCGAACCCCAGTCCCCTTACTGATGACTGGGAAGTGGGAAGTGGGAAGTGGGAAGTGGGGAAGTGGGGAAGTGGGGAAGTGGGGAAGTGGGGGAATTTCAACTAAAACCCCAAAACCCTAACACCCTATCACCCTATCACCCTATCACCCTATCACCCTATCACCCTATCACCCTATCACCCTATCACCCTATCACCCTATCACCCTATCACCCTATCACCCTATCTCCTCCTGCCTCCTGCCTCCTGCCTCCTGCCTTCTGATAACTGATAACTGATAACTGATAACTGATAACTGATAACTGATAACTGATAACTGATAACTGATAAATGAATGCTTCTCCCGCTTATGTTTGCTGTCAAGTGTTGTCATCTACTCACTTCGAACAAATTCGTTCTTGGTGGGGACAGTTGGCAATACAGGTGACAGCGCCGAGGATTAGTCTCAGTGAAAGAGAGCTGCCGCTAAAGACGGGGGAAATCTATCAACTCTTGCTTTCTACTGACCTACAAGCTTTATTGTTAGCCAGTCCCCAAGCACATAACTTTGAGTACGAAGTCCGCATTAGTTTTGAAGCGAACACGATTAAAAACTTTCTGCAAGGACTGGCCGTCAAGTCTCTCCACCAACCGAAAATTGAGCAGGGTTATCAAATTTTAAATCTGCCTCTATCCACTAATGTCAGCAGTTTTCAAAATAAAATTTTAGTCAAAATTCTCTCGATAATTTCTTCTCCGTCTGCTGAGGGGGGTTGTCCCCACATCTTCTCCGTTTGTCAACCGATAGAAGCGGCCCTATCCCAACAAATCGAACAGGAAAGATTATTAAACCAAGTCATCACCCAAATGCGTCAGAGTCTGGAGTTACCGGTGATTCTGGAAACCGTGGTCAGGGAAGCGCGGGAGTTTCTGCAAGTGGACCGATTGTTAATTTATCAATTTTTCCCCGGTATCGGTGAGGGAAAGGGAAAAATAACTTCCGAGTCGCGCATTTCTGACCAGATAAATTCCGTGTTAAATTTAACCCCCGAAGACGATTGTTTTTCCTATATTCCCCAATACAAGGAAAAGTATCGTCAAGGATTAATTCTGGCCGTGGATGATGTGGATGTTAACTATTCTTCTTCCTTCTGTTTGTCCGAATTTTTGCGACAACACCAAGTGCAATCAAAATTAATCGCCCCGATTGTGGTACAAGAAGAATTGTGGGGTTTATTAATTGCCCATCAATGTGTAGGAAAACGCCAATGGTTGCCGCAAGAAAAGAAATTTTTAGGTCAGATTGGTGAACATCTCGCCATCGCTATCTATCAAGCGCAATTATATTCCCAAGTACAGGAACAAAAAGATATTTTTGAGTGCCGGGTAATAGAAAGAACCCAAGAATTACAAGATACTTTAATGGCCGCAGAAGCCGCTAACCTCTGCAAAAGTGAATTTTTAAATAATATGAGTCATGAGTTATTAACTCCCCTAACTTGTATTATCGGTTTGTCCAGTACCCTGCAAAAATGCTCGGCATCCAATAATTTTTTACCCCCCGACAAACAAAAACACTATCTAAAAGTTATTCAGGATAACGGCAATAAACTATTAGAATTAATCAATGACTTGCTTAATTTCTCGCAAATTTCGGCAGGAAAAGCTGTTTTAGATATTAAACAATTTTCGCTAAAATACCTCTGTAATCACGTTTTAGAAATTATCAAAACAGAGGCAGAAATTAAAGAAATTAGTCTAATTTTAGAGATGAAAATTGCCGAAAAAGAGCATTATTTTTACGCCGATTACGATCGAGTTCAGCAGATACTTTTGTACTTGTTAAAAAATGCCCTGAAATTTACCCCCGAACAGGGTGCTATCACGCTGAGACTGTGGAAAGAAGGCAGTCAGGTCATTTTTCAGGTAGAAGACACGGGCATCGGCATTCCTGCTCAAAAAATACCGCTTCTGTTTGAAAAATTTACCCAGTTGGATGGCTCTCGTAAACGTCGTTATGGTGGTATGGGATTAGGATTGGCTTTAACTAAACAATTAGTGGAACTCCATCGCGGCACGATCGAGGTAGAATCTTGCTTAGATAAAGGTTCCATCTTTACCGTCCGTTTACCTCAACAAAACCCATCCAAATCTCAACCCCAACCCTCAGAGTATAATCCCCATTTTAATCACCACCATCCCACTATAGTTTTAATTGAAAGTGACGAAGAAATCGCCAATCTTATTTGTGAGTTATTGATGGTGGCACATTATCAAGTTATTTGGTTAATCGATAGTGTCTCCGCTATCAAAAAAATTGAGATCGTGCAGCCAAGTATTATAATTGTCGATCAAAAAATGCCCGATATATATCATCTCTGTCATCTCTTAAAAAAATCCAGCCAAACTCAAGCCAGTAAAGTGCTAATCTTGAATGATACCCCCGAAATCAGCGTTAATTTCCTCGGTCGTCATGGCATTGACGACTATCTCCTCAAACCGATTCAACCCTCCCTATTGTTGGAAAAAATCCGCTATCTAACCGCTTTATAAGTGGGGTTTGCGGCAAACAGTTTTTCGGTGCGGGTAGGGGTGTGGGGTGTAGGGTGTGGGGTGTGGGGTGTGGGGAGAAACAATTCATAACTTGAGAGTTAATCACACTATTAAAAAGGGATTTGGTATCATTTTTGTCAATCTACTAATTTGGGATTTTTCAGGGGAAACTTTCTCCTAAAATTGGGTGTGTTACTTTCAGTTTTATCACTCAATCCAAGCTTTTGGGGGGTTCTACCCCCCAAACCCCCCGTTGGGGGCGTGGCGCGGCCACTGAGCCTGTCGAAGTGCCGCCCCCAAACCCCCCGCGCATTAGGTTAACTGTGAGATGCTTACACGCGATTGTTCATATTTTTTTACCAATTTCAGAGTCACTGATAATTGCTGATTGTCGGTATTTCTGCAAATGTGGGATGCAGCCGGGGGCAGGGTGTGGGGTCTGGGGTTTTACCCATTTTCATCTGGTCAATTTTTTCTTTTTTCTTCAGAAAATAGGACTTGAAAACTAACTATAAAATAGCTAATTTTCAAGTCCTGAATTGTAGGAATCCTAGGCTAAATTAGGATTCACTTTCGATATAGATAAATAACAAACCCATCACTACAGCTGGCATTAACCAACAGACGATCGGGATTAAAATCCAAGGCAGATAAGAAGCTGCGTAGGCACCAGTCATGTCAAATGCTCCTAGTAAAAAAATAAGGAAATGATAATCAGGTAGAACAAGGGTTAATTATTGATTAAAAACCCCGCGCATGATGCCATCAACGACACCAAGATTTTCTAGGAGGAAATAGGCCACAAAAGCGCCACCCATACCACCAATAAAGAAACCGGCGGCGAATTGACTCCAACCCTCGGAGGATTGCAGAGGATCACCACTAGCGGCCTTACCTTGGAAGGAGACAAGACCATAACTAGCTAAACAACCCGTAGCCAAGAGAACCATGGCTAAAGCGGGGATTAAGCCGCCGAGATTAGCATATTCCGAGTCTCTCAAGGGACCCAGGACAACCCAGGGACCACCGAGGAAATAACCGTGGGCCATACCCACTTCTAGACCGCGCAGAATCGGAGCTAGACCGGGACGATAGGCAGGTAAGTTACCAATAAAAGCTTTGGTAAAACCAGAAGCGGAAATGGGGGTAGCTAGATGACCAATGAACGGATCATCATTGTAGGGTGTCACCACCTGTTTGTATCCAGTTTCAGCCATTGTGTTTGAGTTCTCCTTTTTCCGATCAACAGGAAAATTGATCATAAAACTTTAAGATTACACTTTAGGCCTAAGAATTACTTCAAGCAACCCCATCGATCGAGTTTTCAAGGGTTGACGGCTGAAACTCTCACAATTCGTTACATTTCTCTCAGGAGACGGGGGAGTGGGGGAGATGGGGAGATGGGGGAGCTTTGTTTCAGTGAGCAGTAAACAGTAATCAGTGAACTGAAAACTCACATCTGATACTAAATCCGTTGAGTATAGGCTACATATCAGGATAGGCAAGAGGCAAGGGGCAAGGGGCAAAAGGAGGAATAGATAATCAGTCTTTAATAACTGGATTTAGTATGATATAGCCTTTTTCAGTCTGCTGAGCTACAAAAGTTATGGGTTTTAGGCACTCATGCACTCATGCAAGAGGCAAAAGGGAAGAAAAATATGTGTACCTCACTAGCTTAGGAAACGCTATAACTGCTCACTGATAACTGATCACTGATAACTGATCACTGATTAAGGGATAATCAACACTGGACAGGGGGCAAGGTTAATAACTTTGGTGGTGACGCTTTCGGACACACCTTCGCCGGTTAATCCTAAACCGCGACAACCCATAACGATCAGGTGAGCATTAATTTCATCGGCCACATCACAGATGACAAAAGAAGGCATTCCCTCCCTTTCAATCATTTCCGCCTTGATGCCAGCTTGAGCGAAAATCGCTTGGGCCGATTGTAACAATCTATCCACCGCTTCGATCGAACTCATCTTATCGTCGGCGGCAATTTCTCCGGTGGGTGTCGTTTCCACCACCGACAACAGGACCAAACGACTGTCAAAGATTTTGACTAATTCGATCACACTACTGGTAGCGTCACGACTTTCGCGGCTGTGGTCGATGGGAAATAAAATCGTCTCAAACATAATTAGCAAGTCTCTCCAATCAAATTTTTCTGGGCAAATCAGTCTTGGAACTGCAAAACTGATCCCCAAATCTGAAATAATCTTTGTCAAAGTAATTGCCGCAAGTAGCGATACCCTGATTTAATCTTTATTGTACGGTAAGCAATCTAGGAGGTTATGGGCTGTGCCAAAAAAAACAGTAGCGAATTTAACAGAGGCTGATTTAGCGGGCAAACGGGTTTTAGTCCGGGTCGATTTTAACGTTCCCATGGACAAAGCCACCGGGGCAATCAGCGATGATACCCGTATTCGGGCGGCACTACCAACGATTGAGGATTTAATTAAAAAAGGGGCTAAGGTTATTTTATGCAGCCACATGGGTCGCCCCGACGGTCAAGTTAAAGAAAATTTGCGTCTGACTCCTGTGGCTAAACGTCTCTCGGAATTATTGGGCCAAGAAGTAATCATGTGTCCCGATTGTATTGGTGAGGGAGTGACGGCAGCGATTAGTCAAATGTCTAACGGCCAAGTGGCCCTTTTAGAAAATCTGCGTTTCCACGGTGAAGAGGAGGCAAATGATCCCGATTTTGCCAAAAAATTAGCCGCTAATGCCGATTTATACGTTAATGATGCTTTTGGTACCGCCCACCGCGCCCACGCTTCTACGGAAGGCGTTACCCACTATCTCAGCCCCTCGGTGGCGGGTTATTTGATTGAAAAAGAGTTAAACTACCTACAAGCAGCTATTGAAACTCCCCAACGTCCCCTAGCGGCGATTATCGGCGGTTCTAAGGTTTCTAGTAAAATTGGCGTGATTGAAACTTTATTGGAAAAGTGCGATAAACTGCTCATCGGTGGCGGTATGATCTTTACTTTCTACAAGGCCCGCGGTTTAAGTGTTGGTAAGTCTTTGGTGGAAGAGGACAAACTGGAATTAGCCAAATCCCTGGAAGCGAAAGCTAAAGAAAAAGGAGTGGAATTCCTCCTTCCTACCGATGTGGTGTTAGCGGATCAATTCGATAAAGATGCCGAGTCCCAAATCGTCAAGGTCGAAAATATTCCCGATGGTTGGATGGGATTGGATATCGGACCTGAATCAGTTAAAGTTTTCCAAAAAGCTTTATCTAGCTGTAAATCTGTCCTCTGGAATGGCCCCATGGGGGTGTTCGAGTTCGATAAATTTGCGGCGGGTACAGATGCGATCGCTCACACTTTAGCCGATTTAACCGCTACTGGTACAACTACCATTATCGGTGGTGGTGACTCGGTAGCGGCGGTGGAAAAAGTGGGAGTTGCAGAAAAAATGAGCCATATTTCCACCGGTGGTGGCGCTAGTTTGGAATTACTCGAAGGGAAGGTTTTACCCGGTATTGCCGCTCTCGATGAGGCCTAATTATCGCTAATATCTAAGGTTTAAACAAGGTGGGTGTTGCCCCACCTTTTTTTATGAATTATGAATTATAATACTAAATCTGTTTATTAAAGACTGATTATCTATAGCCCCTATTGCCTATTGCCTATCCTGATATGTAGCCTATACTCAACGGATTTAGTATCATTAGGATACTTCAATCGCGGTAAAATCCACCCGCTGATATAAATCTGTCAGGGATATTTGAAAATCTAGAGAAAACAGAGTTAAAATCGCTTCTTGATCGTGATAATCCCGAAATGCCCAATGATCGCCTCTTTTATGAAATTGTTCTATATAATAACCATATTGATCAATTAAAATATATTCTTCAAAACTATCAAGAGAGCGATAAAACTTAAACTTATCACCCCGATTATAGTCTTGAGTAGATTTTGATAAAACCTCGATAATCACCTGTGGATTGGTAATCGTATCGGTGCGTCCTCTTTCAAGAATTGGTTCCCCCTTAACGATCATAAGATCGGGATAGGTGTACACATTATAGGCGGGTATTGCCAAGCGTAGATCGGTGATAAATATATCATAGGCTTGATTCTGGATAGTTAAGGGAAATCTTCTATAAAAATTTCCCGCAATGCGATTATGGTTAGGAGTTCCCCCAGTCATAATAATAATTTCTCCATCTCGATACTCGTGTCTGTCGGTGGCGGTTTCCTCTAGTTGAAAGTATTCTGCGACTGTGTAGCGTTTCTCAGTGGTTGCGACCATATTGCCCCCTTGAAAGCAAAGCTCTGTTTTTATAATAACCTGTTTTCTGAAAAGGTAAGTAGCTGGTTATAATTAAATTAAAAATGGATTTTAGGTTCGATCCCCGCTGTTCCCCTTGATAAGGGCGGTGTCTGATAATTTTTAACGCCTACCTACTTATAATTATCGGTTTTAATCAGGTGCTGACTGCCGGATAAATATCGAGAGACCTTGTTAACAAGGTCTCTCGAAAGTGGGTGGGATTATTGTTGCTAATTTGTTAATCCGGTTGGGATAATTTGAGGATAGAGCTAGTGACTTTCATGCTTTCTTGATAAAGCACATCCTGGCCCCAACGCTGTAACTGTTTACCTAGCAGAGTTTCTGTTTTTTGGTCTTCCAGATGGGACACTTGTTCAACGCGGCAAGATTGGGCCCCTCCCGAAGCTTCCATCCGCATACAGCCAGTAGTTCCCGAACAAATTACCGTGCAACAATCGGCCTGAAGATTAGTAGAAGTGAGTTTAATACTAATCAGATCTCCTTGTACTTCACCCCAATCGGCCACGGGAACACCGGCTAATTCTGCCTCAATTAAACGCTGGTCCTGACCGAGGAAGCTAATCCGATGAATAGCGTAATCTCCCGACCGGTGACTATATCCCACCGGTCGCCATTGTAACCGGCTGGCCATCCAACCCAGGAACATAAAAGCTTGGCAAGGATTGCCCTTTTCGTAATCAATAGTGATGCGATCGACTTCCAGAATAGCATCCCGGCGCTCCGGTGGATCAAAAGCCTCGGCGGTTAGTTCTTGCCAGGGGGCGAGACGACTCCAGTTCAGGTCAGCTAATGGTACATCTGTTGCTAATAAATCCCCCACTTGCAGCAGTTCCTTTTCCGGTTCCCGAAAAGTGCTGGAATCGACGATAATCGTATCACATTGACTGGCCAAACGTTTAAATAGTCCATATTCCGCATCGGGACTGGCTTTCCACCAGAGAAATTTGGGCAAACTGGGAATAGTTAACTCGGAAATAATGCCGCCAATTCGTTCCAAAGCTTCCGCTGTGCCGCTTAAAGTGACGTATTCACAGCAAACTAAAGTGTTCTGACTACGTTTGTTAACGGGACAATAGGCAGAAACAGAGGCTTTTACCCCTTCATCGGCCTCGGCGGTGGGACAGAGGGTAATAATGCGACAGGGATTGGAGGCAGCGATCGCATCGGCGACCCCGATAGCATCTAAATCGGCGGCGTATTGACGATGATTAGCCCCATCCTCGGCGTTTTTTTCCGCTTCCCAGGCCGCCCTTAACCGGGCGACAAATTCATCGCTAGAAAGCCCAGTTACTTCTAGTTCTAGGTCTTTCTGGGCGACTTTGATGGCGGCGTGGGTTCGCGGACCGGCAATACCATCAATCGGGCCGGTGTAATAGCCGAGAAGGGTTAACAATTCCTGTACCGCATCGGGTTCATAGACAATAAAGCTAAAGGTGGTGGCCCGGGTGGCGGCCATACCATCCTCATTATTATTATAGGATTGCCAGATATCGCGCAGTTCCTGCTCGATCACATCGATGGAAACATCTTTCGGTGCTTGCAGGGAGACAATGGGGGGGCTTTGGGTGGTCATGTCAGTTATCAGTTATCAGTTATCAGTTATCAGTTATCAGTTATCAGTTACCAGTTATCAGTTATCAGTTACCAGTTATCAGTTATCAGTTATCAGTTACCAGTTATCAGTTATCAGTTATCAGTTATCAGATGTGAGTTTTTAGTTTACTGTTTACTGATTACTGATTACTGTTCACTGTTTTAGAGTCGTCGCCAACGACGGCCATCGCGGTTAAGGAGAAATTCCGCTTCTGTGGGTTCCCAGGTACCCGCTTCGTATTGGGGTACGGAGGCGGGATCGGCGGGGGCATCCCAAGCGGCGAGAGCGGGAGTAACGATGCGCCATGCTTCTTCTACCTCGTCAGAACGGGTAAATAGGGTTTGATCTCCCAGCATAGCGTCTAAAAGTAGGCGATTATAGGCATCGGCGCTGGTGACACCGAAGGAGGAACCATAGCTAAAGTCCATTTCTACCGTGCGCGTGCGTAATTCCGAGCCCGGCATTTTCGCCTCAAAACGGAGGGCAATACCTTCGTTAGGCTGAATCCGCATACTCAGTACATTTGCATTAGTTTGTTGCGCCGCCGATTGGAAGATTAATAACGGCACATGACGGAATTGGATGGCAATCTCGGAAACTTTTTTCGGCAGACGTTTACCGGTACGCAGATAGAAGGGAACCCCCTGCCAACGCCAGTTATCTACCATTAATTTCATGGCCACGTAGGTGGGGGTGGTCGATTCGGGATTAACCCCCGGTTCTTCCCGATAGCCCGGAATGGGTTTTCCTTTCATCCAACCGGCTTTATACTGGCCGCGGATGGCGGATTTTTCTAGGTTATTAATATCGGCCAGGTGAGTCGCTTGCAGGACTTTGACTTTTTCGCCGCGGACACTATCAGCGTTAATAGCGTTGGGTGCTTCCATCGCCGTCAAGCAGAATAACTGCATCAGGTGATTTTGCACCATATCGCGCAAAGCTCCCGATTTTTCGTAATATCCGGCCCGCTCCTCCACTCCCACGGTTTCGGCCACGGTAATCTGGACGTGATCGATAAATTGACGATTCCAGAGGGGTTCAAAGATAGCGTTAGCAAATCGGAACACCAGCAAGTTTTGGACGGTTTCCTTGCCTAAATAGTGGTCAATGCGATAAACTTGGTTCTCCTGACAAACCTCTTGTACGACTCGATTGAGAACTTGGGCAGAACTGAGGTCTTTGCCAAAGGGTTTTTCGATCACTAACCGGTGTTTAATTGGGTCTTTCAGCATTCCCGCCGCGCCGAGGTTTTTAAGACCGGGGGGAAAGAAATTAGGAGAAACCGCTAGATAAAAGACTCGATTGCCGCGGGTTCCCCGGATTCCGTCTAATTCTTCCAGAAAGACTTTCATTTTGGCGTAACTTTCTGGATCGTCCATGTTGCCGGGGAAATAGTACAACCCTTGGGCGAAGTCTTGCCAATATTCCTCACTACCAATCCCGTCGGAAAATTCTTCGATGCCTTGGCGCATCTGTTGGCGAAAATAATCATGACTCCACTCTCGGCGCGCTGTACCGACGATGGTTAATTCGGCCGGCAGTCGTCTTTCCCGTTTCAGTTGATAGAGAGCAGGAACCAGTTTTCTTTGGGTTAAGTCTCCCGATGCCCCAAAAATGACTAAGATTAAGGGTTCTGGGGTTCTTTCTTGTCGCAATCCCACTCGGAGAGGATTTTCGAGCAGCTTTACCATAGGATTTTGTCTAGCCGAGGTGCATTATTTTCCAGTCTAGCGAGAATACTCGACGGCATACCTAAAGTAAAAATTAATAACCACAATCAGTAATCAGTGATCGGTAATCAGTAATCAGTGATCATACTAAATCTGGTTATTAAAGACTGATTATTGATTCCTCCTTTTGCATGAGTGCCTAGACCTTTTTGAGATCAAAAAGTTCTGGGTCCGGGAGTGGTCGGGGGGAAAATTGGGGGACTTTTTCCCTGAAAATTAGGTAATTGACCACCCAAAAATGGGTGAAACCCCACAACCTACCCCTAGGAAAAACTTTTTGCCGCAAACCCTACTTATTTTTTGGCGGTTTTAACACAATCGAGGGTACGGACGATGGCGGCTGCTGCGTAGTTACGACGGGTGGGATCATTTGGTACAAAAGCACTACCCTGTTCGTTCAAGGGAGAGGCCACAGCGCAAAATCCCGACATCTGGGTAATTAAACCAGCGGCCCAATGACCAGAAGTATCGGAAAAATTGGCGGGGGTTTTAGTTTGGGCCAAATCGGGGGCTTGTTTTTGCTGAGTTTTCAGGTAGGTGGCGGCCTGTTTGAGGATCGCCATCAATTCGGCCCGGGTGATGGGGTCGCCCGGACGGAATTCGCCGTTAGCTTTGCCGGCAACAATACCATTGGCCCGGGCCCATTGGATTTTTTTGGAACTCCAACGCGTCGCGTCCACATCGTTAAAACTGCCGCTGCCGGGGGGAATCTCTTCTAGGTTAATTTTGGTGACAGTTCCCATCCCCTCAATAATCATCGAGATGAATTGTTCCCTGGTAACGGGATTTTCGGGGCGGAAGCTGTTATCTTCTTTAAAACCAGCCACTACCCCAAGCGCGATCGCTTTTTCGATCTCAGTTTTATAGATATCGCCGCTAATATCCCGGAAACTGGCCCCGGAAGTGGGGGGAGGAGTGGTTTCGCTGATAGGAGGTCTGCCAGCGATTGCGAGAACTTCCGTTTCTTTGCCGCTAAAGTAGAAGTGGCCTAAACTTTTGCCTTCAAAGGTACGTCGGCTAAATCTCCAACCCGGTTCGAGGATAATTTTCATAAATCCCGTTTGCATTCCTCGGGTTCTTCCCACCACTAATTCTGGTCTGCGAGCATCCCGGGGAGTTCCCACTAAGTATAATTCGCCATTGCGTTCCACAATACGCAGGATGTAATCTAGCCCAAAATCCCGGCCATCGAGACGGATAGAATAACCATTACTATCGGTGGCGCGGCGACAAATGCCGGTAAAGTCAAAGTTGAGGAGCAGCGGGTCGATCATGACGGGATTTGAGCCGGTTTCACTCCAACACTTCTGTTTTCCCTGAATTTGTTCCAATACTAGGAGGTCAAATTTATTACCTCCGTAGGGACGAGCGATCGCTACTACCTGGGTCTGCTCGATGTCCTGTTCGTCAAAGTTGGCCGCTGGTGTGGCAGTTATGCCCAAGGTCATTAGGGCGGTTAGGGCGATCGATAATCTAGCTTTCATGATCTTTATCTATAAGACGATTTTTGCAGTAAAAATAATAGACGTGCTAATCCCACTATTCTAAGACTGAATACTTCCGGTTGTTGTTCCAGACTGCGCCGGATTGTTGTCTGTCTGCACAACTTTTCTCTCAATCTTCAATTTCCGAACCTATTGATCCTAGCAATATTCTGCTTGAACTGGTGGGTTGATCAATATTAATTCGGTTAGCTGTTGAAACTGGGGAGATTTTAGCGAATTGTTGAAAATTTTAGCCAGCCATTCGAGTCTTAGGCTAAGATGGGGAGAGAGGCTTTTAATTGGCCGCAGCCCTTGACTTCCTCACAGGATTTAAGCCCAATAATTGCCTAAAAAATGGCAATTAATCGATTTATCGCTATCAGTGCCGCAGTGAATTATCATAGTTCATTAGCTCTGGTGAGCCGTTGCCCTTTCTTTGGTGTGTGTGAGGTAAACAATTATGAGTAACTCCCCCGGTGATCCTTCTCCTCGTCCTAATCTTTTTCTGAGTATCGGTCGATTTTTACGCCGGCCTTCTACTTTAATTGTTGGGGGAATTACTCTACTAGGAATTACCTCCCTTGGCTATTTTACGACTCGTTATTTAGTTTATGAACGTCTAACCCCAATTTTAGATAATATCTTCAGTGAAATGCTGCATAGACCCGTCAGGGTAGGTAAAATAGAGGGCTTTTATTTTAATCGCATTCGTATCGGTAAATCGGAAATTCCAGCTACGGCCAATTCTGCCGATAGTTTATCTATTGATGCGATCGAATTGGGATTAAATCCGCTGCCCTTACTTTTAGGTCTGCCGCTGCCAGTTGATGTGAAGTTAATTAATCCCAGTATTTATCTCGATCAGGATAAAAATGGTCAATGGCTCGATAATTTAGAAAAAATAGCTAGTAACTTAGATCGGGAGGCACCCATCAGGTTAAATCTGGGTTTTCAGGTGGAGAAGGGAGATATTACTATCCAACCCTATGCCCTGAAAAAACCGATAGAAATTAAGGCCGATGGTCAGGGAAGATTCATCGATAATCAAAGGCAGCCTCTCACCTACGATTTTAGCGCAGAAATCCTCAAAAGTCAAGTAAAAATTGCAGGAGAAACGGCGTTAAAAACAGGCGAAAGTCAAACTAATCTTCAGATTGATCGTTTGAACTTAAATGAACTATTAACTTTAAGTCCTCGGAGCAATTTCCAATTAAATCAAGGACAAGTAAATGCTAATATTGCTCTCAATATTCCCAGTTGGGCAAAGCTAAATCAAACCGAAGGAAATGGCAATTTTCAGGTGACAGATTTGGCGGGGAAATTCCAACCTTTCCAGTATCCAATTAAGCTAACAACTAAGTTAAATTTACAGGGAGATAAAGTATTAGTCGAACAGGCGAGCGCAAGTATTGGCAAGATTAAAACTGAGGTGAAGGGAGAAGTAAATTGGCAAACTGGTTATCATCTCAAGGTCGCTCTAGAATCGGTGGATTTACAACAGCTTTTAAGAATTATTTATCTGCAATCACCTCTAGATTTACGGGGAGAAGCACGCTCTACTTTTCAAGTGACGGGAAAATTAGATCAACCTCTAATTAAAGGAACCGTTAGCAGCAGCAAACCGATTATTTTTGAGCAAATTCCCATTCAATCAATAACCAGTAATTTTCAAACAAATCTCAATCGTCTTAATTTAGATAAAATTCAAATTAAACCCGTCGCAGGTGGAGAAATTAAAGGAGAAGGAAAATTGCAGTTAAATATTCTGCAATCCCTGCAAAAAAATCAAACTCTTGACGGGACAAAAATGCCGATTAATTTGAATTTACAAGCAAATTTTCCCACGAGAAAAATTTTATCTCAACTGGCAACAATTCCCGCTAAAATTAATATAAACGATCTGCAAGCTAATATTAAAGCTAGGGGTAGTTTAGGACTACCACAATTATTAATTAATTGGCAAATACCCACGGTTAATCAGTCAGAATTAATCAATGTTGCCGGGGAGGGTAAAGTATTTTTAGGGGGCAACAAAATAAATTTAACCGATACGGTCATTAAAACAAATGGCGGCAAACTACAGGTTAATGGTAATGGTGATTTTACTAGCAAATTAGTCCAGGCAAAAATCACGGGTAATAACTTTTTATTGACTCCTTTTGTGCCTCTTGTTTGTCAATATTTAGATAGCATTTGCCCCTACCTAGAAACCTTAGAACCCTTAAATTTAGAGACAGCTAATATTCAAGTCAGTGGCAAAATTGATCAACTCAATGTTAATACTTTAAACGGAATTGCTAACTTAAAAATTAGCGGTAAACAAGGCACAATTTTAGTCAATAGTCAAGTATTGCAAGGAAATCTTCAGGCTAACGCTTTCTTAGCGGGATTGCCGATTAATTCCCTATTGCCTAACTTACCAACCCAGGTTAAATTAACGCGATCACAAATTAATTTACAGGGTTATTTAGGGGAATTACTGAATAATAAAAATAATATTTTCAGCAGTTGGCAAGGTCAAGGGAATATGGAGTTATTAGTAGATAATAATCCTTTAATTGCCACAGCTAAACTGAATCGAGGTTTCCTGACAGGAACAGTTAACACTGGGGGAATTAGTCTCAATCCTCTAGTGGAAAATTTAACAGTTCCCGTCAGTTTAGGCAAGACAAAAATTAACTTTGCTGGTAGAATAAATTCTCTGATTAGCGGTACTTTAACGGATTTACAAACTTGGCGCGGAGAAGGGGATATACAGTTATTTGTCAATAGTCAATCTCTAAGAACGACAGCCCAACTGGAACAAGGTATTTTAAGTGGTATAGTTAATACGGCAGGCATTAACTTAAATCCGTTTTTACCCAAGATAAATATTCCTGTTAGTCTAGGAAAAACCCAAGTCAATTTCACTGGTGCAATCAATAATTTACTAGCGGGAAAAATACCAAATCTGTCCACCGTCAATGCTAGGGTAAATACTCGGTTGTTAGTGGATAATAATCCGATTAATACTGATATTCAGTTAAACAACGGTATTTTTAATATTCTCAGTAGCTTAGAGAATTTTCAGACTAATATTCCCATACCGTTGAATATTTCCCAAACTAGGTTTCAAGCAACAGGAAATGCCCAAACTATTTTCGACTCTCTGCTAGAAAAACGACTGAACTTAAGCAGTATTAAAGCAGTTTTTAACTCTCGTATTAATGTGGCTAAAGGAGAGATTAAAGCTAAGGCACAACTGAATAATAATTTCTGGCAAAGTGATATTATTGCCGCTAATCTTGATCCCGCTGCCCTACTAAGGCAATTGGGGGGAGTAAAATCAATCTCGATTCCTAACCTAGATTTTAGTGCCAATTTAGCGGGAAATATTAAAGAAATTTGGCAGGGAGTAACACCAATTCAGATTAATAATCTTTCGGCACAGTGGGGAGAAAATAGCTTTAATGTGCGAGGAAATATTCTTTTAGCTAATCTTACCAGTCAACCCGATATCGCTGAGGTTAACTTAAATCTACAGGCAAAAACCGACCTTGCTGCTGTACCGCTAACTCAGATTATATCGCTTTTACCGATTGATTCTAACCTAAAACCCAAAGAATCAACACTAACAGGGATCGGAGAATTTCAAGGACAAATCACAGGAAAAAATCTCTTAACTGCTTGGCAAAAAGTCGGAAATGTACAAATCAAAGGAGATATAAATTTAGCTAACTTTAGCATTAATGAGCGACTCTTTGAACCTGTCTTAAAAGGAAGTATGCAAGCAGGAATCGGTCAAAATATTAGTTTAAATCTGCGGGGAAATCAGGACATTATTGACCTAACTTTCGATCCTTGTCAACAAAAGAATTGTCTGCTGCCCTATCTTCCCTTAGGGATAAATATTCGCCAAGCTTTTGGAAATAAGACTCCTTTTCTAGCAACAGCTAAACGAAGCGGAGAAAATTTAAATGTTCAGATTGCCAATTTTCCCCTAGAAATCCTGAAAATATCTCCCACGGCAGCCTATAATATTCCAGGGATTATTGCTGGACAGATGAATGCTAATCTAGACATCAATTTATTTAACTTACAGGGACAAGGACAACTAGAGATTAATCAACCTAGTTTAGGTAACTTAATTGGGGAAAAATTAACGGCAAATTTGGTTTATCGGGATTCCATAGTCCAACTGCAAGCGGGGAGTTTACAAGCGGGTGCAAGTCAATATAATCTGCAAGGTTTATTTAATTGGCAAACCCAAGCAATAGAAGCTAAACTCAGGGTAGATCAAGGTTATATTCAAGATTTATTATCAGTTGCTAGTATCTATGATTTAACCAGTTTAATCAACCTTTTCTCCTCGGAGAATAACCAGACTATTCAACTTAGTACACTAGGAGTAGGTAATCCCGAAGCGTCCCTAGCACAACAGGTAAATTTGCGGGCAAAAATTGAAGAAATAATCCAGCAATTAGCAGGTAAAAGAGGGGTAGTCGGGATACCTTCTGAACTAGATTTTCGCGGCCGTTATCAAGCAAATATAGCCTTAATTGGGACTTTACGAAATCCCGATCTTAGCGTACAATTTCAGGGCAATCGATGGGAATGGCGACCACAAAGACCGACGGTAAATATTGTTAACCCTCTGGGAATTGTCACCACCGATACCCAATTAATTCCGATTGATGAAGTAACAATTAATCTTAACTTAAATCGTCAGTTGCTCAGGATAGAACCGATTAGATTAAAATCACGAGATTCTTCCGTATTTTTAGCGGGTGATTTTTCCTTAAAAAAAGTAGAGGGAACTTTTGCTGTGGAAAATCTTTCTCTCGATCTCTTGAGAAATTTCGTCCAGTTTCCCTTGGATGTATCCGGTAGTCTAAAAACTCAAGGACAAATTACAGGAACTTTATTAAATCCTCGTATTCAGGGTAACTTTGCCTTTATTGACGGTGCAATTAATGCCCAAAATATTAATCAGGATATAATTGGTTTATTTACCTATAATCAGTATCGTTTTGATTTGCGGACAACCTCCTCGGAATCAATCCAACTTTATGCCAGCATTCCCTATCCTCCCCTACCGGGTAATGATCAATTAAAAATCCAAGCAAAATTGGGAACCGATGCACTCAAATTAATTGAAGCTATCAGTCAAAACACCATTGAATGGGTTAACGGTGAGGGAGAGGTACTTCTTTCAGCGACGGGAAGATTAGATATAAAAGAGGGTTTAAAAATCAAAGATTTAGAAGCAAATGGTATAGTTACTCTCGATAATGCCGCTATCCGCAGTGTTGCTTTTCCAGAGATTTTAACCGTAAATGGCCGCATTGGGTTAACCCCTGAAAACTTAACAGTAGAGGAATTACAAGGCTTGATCGCTGACAGACAAATTTCTGTGGTGGGAGTTTTACCTTTCTTTCAAGCCTTCAAAAATAATCCTAATCCCTTAACAATTAATATTCAAGAGGGAGATATAGCAATTAATGGCCTTTATCGAGGATTAATTGCTGGGAATGCTATGATAACGGGAACAATTCAGCAACCAATTATCGGGGGTAATGTGCGTCTTTCTAGGGGTAAAGTTTTTCTTCCCCGCACAGCAGAAATTAATCAAGAAACAGATAAACCAGTGAGTCGCTGGCTGCAGCCTCTCAACATTCCTCAGACGACAAATATCACTCCAGTTTTAAATAATTTTCAAGTGTCTTTAGCAGGATTATCAATTGAACAAGAACCTTTGTATCAATTTGATTTTAGTGGTGCTTTAACCTTGAACGGTCCGCTCACTCCAGTAGAGAAATTACAAACCAACGGAGTAATTAATCTCGATCGAGGACGAGTTAGCTACATCGATACTCGTTTTCTTCTTAACCGACGCAATCAAAATGTTATTGTTTTCGATTCTAGTCGCGGGTTGGGACTTTTTAATCCCTTTGTTGATATTCAACTGCGAACAATTCTCAGCGAATTTTCTCAATCTCGCGATTTTGCTATTTCCCGTCCGGGGGGGGATTTTCCTAGTAATGAAATTCCCGATGATAGCCTCAATCGCATTCAAAGGATCGATGTCACCCTCAGCGTTGAAGGGGAATTAAATCGCTTGCTACCAAATTTAGGTCGTAACATCAATGAAGTGTGCCAAATTCGTCCCGATAGTCCACCTTTTCCCCTAGAGGAAAACTATACAAATGCAGAATTACAAAAAGTCGCTAATTGTTTACAAGCATTGGCTTTTGCTAGAGGTGAAGATGAGGGATTGCTTAATACTCCTCTAGTTAAATTAACTAGCACTCCCCCCCGCAGCCAAGGGGAAATCGTTCGACTGTTGGGGGAACAATTGCTGTCGGTTTTTAATGGTTTACAGGGAAAAAATACAGAACAATTAATTCAGTTTGGAGTGGTTCAGTTGGCAATTCCCCTCTTAGCTCAAGGAGTCGTGTATGATGTAGAGAATGCGGTTAGTAATGCGATTGGAGCAACGGATTTTAATATTCTTCCCAATTTGGAAACCGTCTATCGAGTTAATTCCCAGTCTTTTATCCGCTTCTCCTACGATTATAATTTGAATGAGTTTACCGTCCGCTATCAAACCCAATTTTAAGGTAAGATTGAGAGATATAGGAGAGTTCAGAAGTTAGGAGACAAGGCAAAATTAGGTTATACTTCATCTTACTTGATATTCTATGATTATTCGCGAGGCTAAAGAAACAGATTTACCAACAATTATCGAGATTTATAATGCTGCTGTTCCCACTCGCAAGGCAACCGCAGATTTAAAGCCTATTTCCCTCGAAAGTCGGCGAGAATGGTTTAAAAATCACGATCCTGAACAGTATCCCATTTGGGTAATAGCGCTCGAAGGTCGGGTGGTGGGTTGGCTGAGTTTACAGATGTTTTATGGTCGTGTCGCTTACCAAAAAACGGCAGAGGTTAGTTTATATATTTCCCCCGATTATCAAGGTCGTGGAATCGGTAAATTATTAGTAGAATATGCCCTGAATTGCTGTCCGAAATTGGGTATATCTAATCTTATCTGTATTATTTTTGCCCACAATCAGGCCAGTATTCGTCTCTTTGAAAAATTCGGCTTTCAACGATGGGGTTATTTACCTCAAATTGCCGAACTAGACGATTTTCTGGCTGATGTAGTCATTTTAGGGAAAAAAGTCGCTTAAATAGGCAATTCTCCCCATAGCTAGACTAAATTCTAGACTTAATTGAATATCAGTATTTTCTGGTTCGCCTAGAGATGATTTCTGGGTGAGAGAAAAGAGATAGTCTTTATGGCTCTTCCTTAGCATAATTTTTTACTCATGAAGAAACTACTATCAAGGCTTAAGTTTTCTTACTAGACTCAGTTAATTTATCGATTAGGTCAAGCTGTGTATCGAGATCATCCGAGATATCCTATACTTATTTTACAGCGTTTCTCATCAAGATGAAGTGTAATCTAATTTGATATCGACCACCGACTCCCCAAAACGAGAACTGTTTACCTCATCATTAAGATAACTGCTATAACCATGAATAATTTCAAAATACTGCTCATCGGCTATGGTAATACTTTAAGAAATGATGACGGAGTGGGAATGAGAATAGCCGAAATTATCGCCGAGGAGAATTGGCCTAATCTAGAGGTCATCGCTACCCATCAATTGACTCCTGAGTTAGCGGCCGATATAGCTGATGCTTCTCTAGTTATTTTTGTTGATGCGGTATTATCTAATCAAACTGATATCCAGATAGAAAAATTAGCGGCAGTTACCGAATGGAATAATTTCGGTCATGCAGAAAGTCCTGCTTCTTTATTAGCATTAACTCAAGCAATTTATCAACAAAGTCCCAGGGCCTGGGGAATATTTATTCCTGCTATTAACTGTGAATTTGGTGAAGAATTATCAACAATAACTCAAAAGTGCTTGACAAATGGGATTAAAGCTATTAGGAAAATTATTACTTCTGAGAATTTGACTGAATACCAAAAGCAGGACTTTGATAATCTTCCGGCAGATAATTTTCAGGAATAGTGCTGTGATTGCCATCCCGGAGAGCCTTGTAGTGAGGAGACATAATTTCGATACCGACTTCGTTACATTTATCCTGAATATTTTGATGTAATTCAGAATAAATATACACCATTTTGCTAGGATGATCGGTGTAGGCATTTAGCTGATAGCTGACATAAAAATCATCGAGACTGGTTTGCAAGACAAAAGGAGCAGGTTCTGAGACAATAAATTGGGTGGCTAAGGCTGCTTCTTTCAGGGTTGCGTGAACCTTACGCCAAGGTAAATCATAACCGAGAGTGACTGTGGTTTGCAAAATTAAAGGCTGTTTGAATTCCCGTTGAGAGACAGTAAAGTTAATCACATTAGTGTTTAACAGCGATGAATTAGGAATCGTGATAATTCTATTAGACGGTGTGCGAATACGGGTGACTAATAATCCTTTTTCAATCACATCTCCAATAACATCACCAATAGAAATTTTATCTCCTAGTTGAAAAGAGCGGGTATAGATGAGGATAATTCCCCCCACCACGTTAGCGATAGCCGAGGTGGAACCCAAGGAAAATAGTACCCCTAAAAATACTGACACCCCCTGAAAAGCAGGAGAATTAAATCCGGGTAGATAGGGAAAAGCGATGACTATAGCTAAGGCAATTATCAGCAGTGACAGTAAATTATAGGTTGGTTTTGCCCAATCGGGATAGAAACCATTAATTACTAAATTTTCTCTTTCCAATCCAGTGAAAAATGGTTTAATTGCTCTCAACAGATAGTGAGTTATAAAAACAATTATCAGTATAATAAAAATATTGGGTAAATATTTTGCTATCTCTTGGGAAATAACTTCCAAAGCACTAAAAAAGTATTGCAGAAAACCATCACCAAATTTTCTAGTCCAGGGAAAAAGACGAAGGACAAAAGTTAAATAAAAATAGAGAATAGTTAAAATAATTAGAGTGCGGATAAATTGCAAAACTCTTAGGGAAAAAATTCCTATTGTCTGGGAACTAATAATCTCAAAATTTTGGAATACGACCCCAGGAACTAGGGAGGTGATTAACCTCTGAATCTGGGGAAAAACCCGCGAAGATATAAAAATTATTACCCAGAAAATTAAGACCGTGGCCAAGGTAGCACTTACCGTCAAAACTGCATCTTTTAAGAGGTTATCCGGTTGACGTTCTTGACGATAACGGACAATGGCTGCTTTAATCTTTGCCAAAGCTCGTTCGGCTAATACTTCTTGACTTACTGAGTGTAATTTGGCATCTTTAGAAGTAATAGTAGCAATAACTGTATCTCCCAAAATAATCGAAGGGTTTTTGTCTTCAGGATCAATTTTTATAGTTAAATCTTCAGGAGAAAGAGCATCGTCATCGGCAATTTTTTCAATTCTGTCTGTAATCGATTTCGCTCTTTCTTGCGCTGAAAAAGAACCTATTCCCTGCCGAATCGTAAAAAGTTCTTGATTATCAAGCATGACGGGAAAAACTTCTCCCAAAGTTTCCAGGGGTGTTTCCTGTCCCTGTTTAGCAGGATTATTCTGGGCTGCTATCATGAAGATAGGGGATAAAGTCAGTAACAAAACTAAACAAAACAGTACTAGGTAACGCCAGATTTTTTTCATCTTCTAAGCCACAATTGTACAGGAGCGATCGAGTTTAATACCTCTTTTTTTCATCGTAGCATGGAATAGTTTTGTGGATAACACCTGTTCCACGGGATAAATCCCAGCTTTTTGGAGTTTTGCCGCTAAGATTAATTCTGCCACGCTGCCAGTTCCCCAACCCGCTGCTTGAGCAGTATTCTCGTGAACCATAGTTGCTTGATAAACTGCTTTTTGCTGCCCTTGCCATCCGGCGACTTTTGCTAACATTGCTACCCCAATTCCCGAAAATTTATCGGTTACTTCTGTCATGCGATAACTAACTTGGGAAAAAAACTCGATTCCCCGAGAACTTTCTACCCAAGCATCGGGGAAAATATGGGCAGTAATCCAAGTTAAATGATTATAAAAATCGGGAATAGAACCAAATTTTGTGATCACATTTTGCACCTGAAAAGATTCGGCGAAAGTATAGGTTTCTGGCATATCGAACCAATAAACACCAGTTTTACCTAAAGGAGCGGGAAAGTCAATTACTTCTCTGGCAGTATAGGGTTTAATCTCTTGCCATCGTCCCTCAATCCAAGCTAAAAAAGGCTTTTTTAAACCGAGAAAAGTTGTCCGCATTACGGTTAATCCCGCACCTCCAGAACCGGCGACGGCATAATTTAAACGGATCGTTTCTACCCTATCTAACTGTTCCACTCCCTCCCGCACTATACTATTAGAAATACCGGGGAAAATTCCCGTATTAACCACGGCAGTTATTCCTGCTTTTATCGCTAATTCTCGATAGGGAATTAACTTTTGATAAAAAGAACGATGATCACTAACATCAATATAATTGACTTTTTCTTCGATGCAAATTTTTACTACCCTGCCATCGCGATAGTGAAAGGGACCGGCACAATGAATGACTAAATCACTATTTTTAATTGCTTGTCTAAGCTTGTCTATTTCTTCTAAATCTAAAGCCAAAAACTGCATTCTTGGCAGTAATTTAATCGCTTTTTCCTTGCGTCCTGTGATAATAACTTTAGCTGAAGTATGATTAATAATATCTAGGGCGACACTTTGACCAATGCGACCGGTGCCACCTAAAATTAAAACAGTTTTTTCCATGGCAACTATCAATAATATTTGTTGCCCTAGTATAGCATCCTCTTGGCAATTTTGCCTATTTTACAAGATGAAAATTTTAGAATAATCCCAACTTATTTAATGCGTCCGAGGGGCAAGAAAATAGTTAAAATCTCACCTTCTTCGGGTTTTTCACGCACAATCAATTTACCTCCCAAAGCTTGAAAAAGGTTTTTAGTCACCTTCATATTCAGACTTAAACTACCGGTTTCTGGTTGAAACATTAGGACTTTTCCCAAAGCTTTTAGGGTAAGATTAGGCGATTTTACCTGAGTTTGGAACTGCATTTTTAATTGATTTCCTGCCGTTGATATATGTACTTGCAACAGGCCACCACTAGCCATACTGCGAGTACATTTTTCCACGACTCCATTTAACATTTGATCCAATAAACTCGGGTCGCTAATTACCGAAGGCAATTTTTTCGGTACATTAACTTCTAAATTGACATTGCGCCGTTTAGCCTGTTTTTGCCACCGGGGGATACTATCTTGAAAGACTTTTTCTAGAGCAATTGGAATTAGTTGAATCGGTTTATCTCCCAGAGGATTAATACCCAATTCTGCGGCTCGAAAAATTAATTCCATGCGCTGAATTTGTTCACTACATTCTAAATCAATTGTTTCCAAATATTTTTCTACATCTTCCGTTACTTTGGCCCGTTTTAATAATAATCGGGTAATGGTGCGAATGGTGGTTAAAGGGGTGCGAATTTCGTGGGTTAAAGCTCGCAATAATTCCAAATCACAACCCGATTCTAAATTAGAATTATCTTCTTTTGGGGGAGTGATTTCGGCATTGATAGGCGATTTCGTTTTTTTCAGGTCTAAGTTAGACTGGTTGGGTAAATTTTGTAGTAATTGGCGACTAAATTGGCTAACTAGACGGTAATCCGGCGAGGGACTGCCATTAGCCTCGATAATTGCCTCTAAAGTCTCGATTTGCGGATAACGCAGATTAACTAATCGTTGCCGCAACTGCTGCCAGGCTTGCTGAGTGAGGACGGGATCAAAGGAAAATTGAAAAGAGGACAAACCCCACTGATCCTCGCCTAAAACCAGCAAAAGAGCGAAACTTTCGCTAAAAACCAGACAAAATCTTTCATTAGCAATCGGATCCGTTGGCAAGAGAGGCAATTCATGAATCTCCGTCGGGGAAATATCGGCGGCGGATTTTTCCTGAGAAGGCAATTGCAAACCCAGCCATGGTAAATGTTTTAAAGCTTTAACGGTAAAAACACCGAATTTAAAACCCGTTAAAGCCTTGCTTTCTCTGACTAAAGCCGTCGGACCGGAGAGAATTAAACCCCGACTGGCGGCATTATTTGGGTTTTGTAATAAGATATTTTCTAAAGCGGCGATCGCTGCGAACCATTCACTTTCCGCTTTCAGTTGCGAGCGCTTGAGCCATTCCGATAAATTAGGATAAAAAGCATTGGGGGTGAAAGTTTCCCGGTCCTGATGGTCAGTCGGCGGGAAAATATCGCTTAATTTCGGTAAAGACCCCTTTAACATCGTCTTCATCACTGACTAGATACAAATTCCTTACCTAGAATAGTACCCCCGTTAATGCTCATCCCATAACGGTAAAACCGAACTCTATTGGCAGTGATATCCGCGTTTTGATAGCAGTTATCTTAATGGTGAGGTACAAAGTTTTCGCTTTGGGGAGTCGGTCCTCGATGGCAAATTAGGTTACACTTCATCGGGGATGATCAGAAAGGCTGTATTAGTTATCAGATGTGAGTTTTCAGTTTGCTGATCATATTTTTCTCTTATCCAGAGGAATTCTGGGTTCGCAAAGGGATAAGAATAAGAAAGTGTGGAGAATCCTCCCATAATCGCTACAATTTTTCTAGAGGCTAAGTATTGCCCTCATTTAAGTTCTTTTGTACTCATTAAAAACCATGAAAATTCTTCACGGTACTTGGATTCCCCAATCAACGGATGAATTTATTCAGAAGGGTAGCTTTTATCTTTGGGGAGAAACTAGCACCCCGAAAAAGAGTCGCACCACTGCTGATAATTATCATCCTTTTCAGTTAAGCAAAGAAGAATTAACGAGCTTTCTCACTGGAGAATTAGGAATAGTTCAATCGAATTATAATCCTCTTAGTCGGCAATTTGTCCCCCGCTACTTTCTTTTACCTAGTCACGAGAATCAACCTTTACCCTCCTTAGAATTACTGCGTTATCTAGAAAAAGAACCCCCAGAAAATAGCCAATGGCAATCTTGGCAAATTGATTGTTATCCCCTTAATCCTGTACTTAAACTGCTCAATTATCTGCACTTTATCTGTCTTTACAACTCCTCAGAGATTCAGTTAGGTGCAGATCTACTTTTTTGGTATCACTACAGTCAAGCTTTTAAAGAAATAATTCTCAAAGATAACTATATTCCTGCCTTTAAATATCGAGAATTAACCACAAATAACAAGAAAACCGCTAACTTTGCCATCTACCCTCTTTGGGAAATTATATCAGCAACCTACGAAACCAATCTCGATCGCTATCTCGAATATCTTCCCCGCATTTGTCTTGCTGGTGCTGAAAATCCCCATGCTTCACCACAATTATACGATCCCAAAACCCTACTCCGGCACTTCTCCGAATGTCTCCTCAATGAATTTGTCACTAATACGGCAATTCCTGCCAGTTTTGAGAAAAAAATTAGCGAGACAATTATAGGTGATTGCTTCTCTGTGACTAAAGCTGCTGGATTTCTGCAAACTGCCGCTGCCTTAGAAAAATATCAACAGTGGCAAACTTGGAGACAGCAATTACTAGGAGACCAAAATATATCTAGTTTTAGCCTTGGTTTTAAACTAACGGAAGCGCCAGAAAATAATATTGAACAGTGGCAAATTACCTTTATCCTCATCTCTAAACAAGACCCCTCCCTGCGATTAGAATTAGACGAATATTGGTATGCAGTCCCCGAAATTAGAACAAGCATACAAGCGCATTTTGGTCAAGATTTAGATAAAAATATTTTACTAAGTTTGGGTTATGCTGCCCGTATTTATCCCCCTATTTGGCAAGGATTAGAAACGGATAAACCGACGGGATTTTATCTCAACCTTACAGAAGCTTTTACTTTCTTGAAAGAAACTGCTTGGATTTTAGAAGATGCGGGATATAAAGTGATTATTCCCGCTTGGTGGACTCCCCAAGGTCGTCAACGCGCCAAAGTTCGGCTAAAAACTACTTCTAAATCGGGCAAATCTACCCCCGTTAGTAAAGGGATTTTTAGCCTCGAAAACATTATTGAATATCAATATGAACTAGCCATCGGTGAAGAAACTATTAGTCAAGAGGAATGGCAACAATTAATTAACACAAAAACACCCTTAGTTAAATTTCGAGGTCAATGGGTAGAATTAGAACAAAATAAAATGCAGCAAATGCTGGATTTTTGGCAGAAATATCAGCAGGAAAATCCTGAGATAAATCTGATTGAATTAATGAAAAAAGCGGCCGAATCCCCAGAGGAGATTATTGTTGAAACCGATGAATTTTTGGGTTCTATGCTAGAGAAATTACAAAATCCTAGTCAACTAGAACCGATCGAAAATCCTCCCCAATTACAAGGAACGCTGCGGGAGTACCAAAAGCGCGGGGTTGCTTGGATTCAATACCTGGAAAAATTGGGGTTAAATGGTTGTCTTGCTGACGATATGGGATTAGGAAAAACCCTACAGGTAATTGCTAGATTGGTTGGGGAAAGAGAGGGAGATAATAAGGTTTTACCAACTCTGCTAGTCGCACCCACTTCTGTGGTGGGAAATTGGGCAAAAGAAATTGAAAAATTTGCCCCCCATCTTCAGGTTTTAATTCACCATGGTAGTAAGCGCTATCAAGATGAGAGCGAATTTCAGACAGTAGCTAGTCACAAGGATATCGTCATTACTTCTTTTACCTTAGTTCGCAAGGATTTGAAATTATTTAACTCGCAATCTTGGCAACGTTTGGTAATTGATGAAGCACAAAATATCAAAAATCCTAAATCGGCACAAACTAAAGCAATCTTGAGTTTATCTGCACAACATCGTCTCGCATTAACGGGAACTCCAGTAGAAAATAGACTGCTTGATTTATGGTCAATTTTTAACTTTCTTAACCCTGGTTATTTAGGTAAAGAAACTCAATTTCGTAAAGCTTTTGAAGTGCCAATCCAAAAACAAAATGATCGTCTCCAGTCCACGGTTCTCAAAAAATTAGTGGAACCTTTTATTCTGCGTCGGGTAAAAACCGATAAGCAGATAATTAAAGATTTGCCTGACAAAGTGGAAAACAAACAGTATTGTAATTTAACTAAAGAACAAGCTTCTCTCTACGAAGTTGTTATCAAAGAAGTGGAAAAACAATTAGAAGAAGCGGAGGGAATAAAACGCAAAGGATTAATTTTATCTACCCTGATGCGCTTGAAACAAATTTGTAATCATCCCCGTCAATTTTTACAGGATAACAGCGCTTTTATCCCTGAGCGATCGCATAAGTTAGAGCGTTTGGGAGAAATGCTAGAAGAAGTAATTTTAGAGGGAGATAGTCTGCTAATTTTCACTCAATTTACTGAAATTGGTGACTCTTTACAAAAGTATCTCAAACAAACTTTTCGCTATAATACTTATTATCTTCACGGGGGGACTTCTCAACCAAAACGAGAACAAATGATCGAAGAATTTCAACATCCCGAAACAGAACCTTCTGTGTTTATTTTATCCCTAAAAGCTGGGGGAGTGGGGATTAATTTAACCAAAGCAAATCATGTTTTTCATTTCGATCGTTGGTGGAATCCTGCGGTGGAAAATCAAGCAACTGATCGCGCTTTTAGAATTGGTCAACAAAAAAATGTTTTCGTGCATAAATTTGTCACTTTGGGAACCTTAGAGGAAAGAATTGATGAAATGATCGAGGAAAAGAAAAAGGTAGCTAATGCTATTGTTAGTAATGATGAATCCTGGTTAACGGAATTAGATAACGAAAGTTTTCGTCAGTTAATCGCATTGAATAAACAGACAATTATTTAATCGAGGTAAACCTATGAATAAATTTAGTAAAACTTGGTGGGGACAACGCTTTATAGAAGCATTAGAGGAATTTACCGACTCAGCGCGTTTGAGTCGAGGACGTTCCTACGCCAAAAATGATAAAGTCAAGAATTATACAATTGATGGTAATTTAATTACTGCTCAGGTGCGAGGTTCCATTAATCCCTACTTTGGAGTTTACAAAGAACCTTTGTATAGCGTGAGTATCGAGATTAAACCAATTACTAAAGCAGAGTGGTCACAAGCTTTATACAATCTTGGTTCAAGAGCGAGTATGATCTCTAAACTGCTGCTGAAAGAAGTTCCCGATAATATTGATGAAGCATTTAGCGATCTGAATCTGCACTTATTGCCCCACAGTCAAAAGGATTTTATCACCAATTGTTCCTGTCCCGATTGGGAAAATCCCTGTAAACATATTGCTGGAGTTTATTACCTCGTTGCTTCCCAATTAGATCAGGATCCTTTCCTCTTATTTGAATTACGGGGTATCTCTCGTCAAAAATTACTGCAAGAGTTAGCAAAAACTCCCCTCGGTAAGCTGCTTTCCTCCTCTATCCAAGAGGAAGAAATTCCTCTTAACCCTGTCACTTCCTATCACACTAAACCCGAAACTATACCAGCATCACAAACAATTGATCTCAAAGAATTTTGGCACTCCCATCACCGTTTACCAGAAAATCCTCAGTTAGTTAAATCCGCAACTATTCCTGCAATTGTCATTAAAAAAGCTGGTGATTATCCGGCATTTTGGGATAAGGATACCTCCTTTATCGAGGTAATGGAAGAAATGTATCAACGGGTACGCAATAAAAATGCAGGTATGTTATAATTTTTAAGACAAGCAGAATCTATGAACCAAGAATCTCTCAGCTTTGTCCATGGGAATGTCAAGTTAGCCGATCGCTTTTTAGTGTGTGGATTGGGTAGTCTCGGACAACACTGCGTCAAGTCTTTAAAAGAGTTTGGGGTTAGCGTCGTCGGTATCGAACTAATACAGCCTCCCAGTTGGGAAATTAATGATTTTCCCGATTTATTAGAGGAAATAATTATCGGTGATTGTCGTCAAAAAAACATTTTAGCAAGAGCGGGAATCGATCGCTGTCGGGCTGCTTTAATTGTCACCAGTGATGAGCGAATTAATGCCACTACTGCCCTAATTATTCGGCAATTAAATCCCCTTACCCGCTTAGTGGTGCGTTCTTCTAAAGATAATCTCAATCAGCTACTCAAGGAACGTTTAGGCAATTTTATCGCCTATGAACCCACCCAACTACCCGCCAATGCCTTTGCTTTAGCCACATTAGGCACGGAAACCCTCGGTTTTTTGCATCTAGACGGTCAGAAATTGCGGATTATCCAGAGACAAATTAGCCCCGAAGATGGTTTACTCGATCGCTTTTTAGGTGATTTAAATACCCCCACCCGTCGTCTGTTAGCACACACAGCCCCCGATGAACCTTTAAGGGCCGGATTTTATCAATGGTCCCCCACCACTACTATCCGGGCCGGTGATACCATTACCACTATAGAGACTACCTATCAAAACATCGATTCTACCCGCCAGAAACCGTCAAATTATCGCCAGAAGTTGCGGTATTTTTGGCAAAAATTGCTCAAAGAAATCCAACAATTCTGGCAATTGAGTTTTCAGCAGCAAATTCACCGGGTGGCTTTCATGTCAGTATTTATCATTATCCTGCTGGTAATGATCGGGACTTTTCTTTTCCATCTCTACGCTCCGAGAGCTTCCTTTATTTCCTCTCTTTCAGGAACAGCGATTCTTTTATTAGGTGGTTACGGCGATGTTTTCGGTGGCTCTAACCCCGAAGATTTAAATGCAATTCCCTGGTGGATGCAGCTATTTAGTCTCTTTTTAACCTTAGCTGGAACCGCTTTTATCGGGGTTCTCTATGCCCTTTTGACAGAAACTTTATTATCATCAAAATTTCAATTTATCCCTAACCGTCCCCCAGTTCCCCAACAGAATCATATCGTTATTGTTGGCTTGGGTCGAGTCGGCAAAGAAGTGGCTAATTTATTACTAGAAATGCAACAGGCGATCGTTGGGGTCAGCTTAAATAGGGATTTTGATGCGACTATCCTGCCAAAAATGCCCCTGATGACGGGAAATATCGAAGAATCTTTAAAAAATGTCAATTTAGATAGGGCTAAAAGTATAGCGATTGTTACCGATGACGAAATCCTCAATTTAGAAGTGGCCCTAACCACCCGCAAACTCAACCCCCAAAGCTACTTAGTCATCCGCACCACCGACGACAACCTTAGTCAACAATTAAGTCAAATTCTGCCCCGCTCTCACATTTTAGGAACCAACACCGTAGCGGCAGAAGCCTTTACGGGAGCGGCTTTCGGAGAAAATATTATCTATCTGTTCCGTTGGGCGCAAAAAACGATTCTGGTGACAGAATACGAGATCGAAGCTGGGGATACTCTCAATGGTAGCTCGATCGGGGATATTGCCTACGGTTATCGAGTCGTGCCGATCCTACACCAACGAGAACGGCAAGCCCCGAAATTAATGCCCGAAGATTATCTCAATTTACGCATCGGCGATCGCATTGTGGTGCTGGCCACCATCAACGGACTGCGACGGGTGGAACAGGGTCGTCGCACTCCCAAAACTTGGCGCGTGCGGGTGGAAAAAGCCTTTAACCGCAATATTGCCGCGGAAGCGCCCACCGTGATCAGTCGTTTTTCTAATTGTCCCCTGAAAACCGCCAGCGATCTCATGGAAAATTTGCCAGCGACTCTCGGCGCTCCCCTCTACGAACAGCAGGCGATTCGATTAGTTTCCGAGTTAAAAAAAATTCAAGTTCAAGCATTGGCCATTCCAATTACAGGTCAAAAATAACAATTTTGCTTAACTCAGAAGTTGATCCAACTTAGCGAAGAATTGATGAACATCTTCATGAATTTCATCAGATTTCATGTTAGTGGCGACGATTTCGCGGGTCAATTCTAAAGATGGAACAGATTCTAAAACAGGTTGACAAGATTTAAGCCTTTGAAAAAGAGAGTCCTTATTTTCAAACAATAGCTTTTTCCCATCCACAACTTGAAAAATATTTGCCTTGACATCTCTCCAAGATTGATTTCGAGGCAGGGTAAGATTTTCGTTATCAAAAAACTCCCTAATTATTTTTTGAACTGGAGAGAAAAAAATATCTTGGTCGTTAAAACCGCCGGTTTGTTGAGCTGCTCTAATCCAAGCATCGGGAACTAATAAATAATTCTCAATATTTTTTCGTCGCCATTCATATAATGATTGCTTCGGATCATTTGCTTCTGGGTGGAAGGCCTGATCGTCATCATCATAATCAAACAATACCAACCTTTTCGCCGATGGAATTATTTGTTTAATCCCGTTAAAATGACGATCAGAATCTTCTTTCATTTTCTTCTTATTGCCGCCTCCCATAACCCGACAACAAACCTGATTCAATTTATCCTGCCTTCCTAAAGAAGTGGCAAAACCTCGTAAAAGACGCTCATCTGTTTCTCCTTCAACATACAAAATAACGGGATAATTAAATTCCGAAAGCTGTGTTATCTCTAAGTTAGAAACATCGGCCATCGCTGTTAAAATCGCTGGTGTAGCTTCCACTCTTTTAGGAATTCTATCAAGTAATGAGATAATTTGCCGAACGTCAACTCCTCTAATAAACTCTTCTGCGTGGGTGGCAATAAGAAATTGAGTATTTCTCTCGATCGCCTTTTGATTCTTAAAATAATCTAGAATCTCTCTTTGCAAGTTAACATGAAGATGAGCATCGGGTTCATCCAGTAAGATAGTAGTAGGTTTATAACCATAAAAAAATGCCAACAAGGTTAAAGTTTGATGGAAACCGCTGCCAGCAGATATAATGTCATAGGATTTGCCCCCCTGTTTATATTCGCAGATTATTTGGGTGTCCACTCCTCGTTCGTATTGAGGGTCTTTTAAATCAACGTTAAACCATTTTTTGACAACCTTTTGAATTTCACTCCAATCCTCTCGATTTTCTTGCCAAACTCGCAGCAGTAAATTTCTTAATATACTTCCGGGCTGCGCTTTTCCCACTTGTTTTCGCAGCGGTCCGTCATCACGCCATTCTTCATTGGGTTCTAATCCCGAAAAAGGCGGAACGTAAGCAATAATAGGTAAAAGAGAAGGGGAGTGATTTGACTCTCCTTCTAGTTTTCGGAAATGTTCCCATCCTTCCGAAGGAATTGCGTAGATAGTTTGAGGAGAACTATATCGTAGTCTAACCCCCAAAGAGCATGGTTCTGGCCCAGAAGATTCCGCTATCCAAGTAACATCAATTTCAATGAGAATAAACTCTTGCTTTTTGGAACCATCTACTTTTGGATAGTGGCGCTCGGTCTTCTCTCGCCACAAAAGATTAAATTCTGGAACGGGAAGGGCTGTAAAGTTGGGAAGGACAACTTGTTTGCCGGTCGTTCCGCTCCGTTTCGCCCGCCGGAACTCCTCAATACAGAACTGCCAGATCGCTAAAGCCTGTAAAATGGTGCTTTTACCACTGTTATTCCGTCCAACTAAGAGATCGAAGAGAGCAAACTCGTAGGTTTGTTCCTTGATACTCTTGAAATTTCTCAGGGTTAGCTTGGTTATCATCGATCTGGTTAGGCTGTCGGCATCTTCATCTTAAATTATGCAAGTTAACATCGCTCACTTTCCCAGACCCCATTTTTAAGGACAAAAATAGATCGGGACTAACTCATCTCTCCAGCTAGGGCAACGAAAACGATCGCGCTTGTCGGTGCAGGGATCGGAGGGGAGTCGATCGCCTAGATTAGCACTCAAGCCCTAAGAGTGCTAAATTAACTATAAGGAGTCCTATTACAACAGCGATACCATGTCCAAAATCATTGCCTTCAAAGATGAATCCCGTCGCGCCCTAGAAAGAGGTGTCAACGCCTTGGCCGATGCGGTAAAAATCACCCTCGGTCCGAAAGGACGCAATGTCTTGTTAGAAAAGAAATACGGCGCCCCCCAGATCGTTAATGACGGCATCACCGTCGCCAAAGAAATCGAATTGTCCGATCCCCTCGAAAACACCGGGGCGAGATTAATTCAGGAAGTAGCGGCAAAAACCAAAGATTTAGCGGGAGATGGCACCACCACCGCCACCATCATCGCCCAGGCTTTAATTAAAGAAGGTCTGAAAAACGTTACCGCCGGGGCCAATCCCGTCGCTTTAAGACGCGGACTAGACAAAACCATCGCCTATCTGGTCGAAGAAATCGCCGCCGTCGCTAAACCGATCGCTGGAGATGCGATCGCTCAAGTGGCCACCGTTTCTTCCGGCAACGACGAAGAAGTGGGAAAAATGATCGCCGCCGCCATGGAAAAAGTCACCACCGATGGCGTAATCACCGTGGAAGAATCGAAATCCCTAACCACCGAATTAGAAGTAGTGGAAGGGATGCAGATTGATCGCGGTTATATCTCTCCCTATTTCATCACCGATCAGGAAAGACAGATCGTCGAGTACGACAACCCCCTGATCCTGATTACCGATAAAAAAATCAGTGCGATCGCTGAATTAGTCCCCGTCCTCGAAGCCGTTGCCCGTCAAGGTCGTCCCCTATTAATTATCGCCGAAGATGTGGACGGCGAAGCCTTAGCCACTCTAGTGGTCAACAAGGCCCGGGGAGTCTTAAATGTCGTCGCTATCAAAGCCCCCAGTTTTGGGGAACGTCGCAAGGCGGTTTTACAAGATATCGCCATCCTCACCGGCGGTCGTCTGATTTCCGAAGAAGTGGGCTTAAGTCTTGACACCGTTAGCCTCGATCTGCTAGGGCAAGCGGCAAAAATCACCCTAGAAAAAGACAATACAATTATTGTCGCCTCCGGGGACAGCCGCAATAAGGCCGATGTGCAGAAACGTCTCGCCCAACTGAAAAAACAGTTAGAAGAAACCGATTCCGAATTCGATAAGGAAAAATTACAGGAACGCATCGCTAAATTAGCCGGCGGTGTGGCCGTCATTAAGGTCGGGGCAGCCACAGAAACCGAACTCAAGGATCGCAAACTCCGCATCGAAGATGCCCTCAATGCCACCAAAGCCGCCGTGGAAGAAGGTATCGTCCCGGGCGGTGGTACAACCTTGATTCATCTGGCTTCTAAGGTGAAGGCTTTCAAAGCTTCTTTGACTAACGATGAGGAAAAAGTCGCCGCCGATATCGTCGCCAAAGCCCTAGAAGCACCCCTGCGTCAGTTAGCTAATAACGCCGGTGTGGAAGGGGATGTGATCGTGGAAGGTGTGCGCGAGACCGCTTTTAGCGTCGGTTACAATGTCCTCACCGGCAAGTACGAAGACTTAATCGCCGCCGGAATTATCGATCCGGCTAAAGTGGTACGGTCAGCCGTTCAAAACGCCGCTTCTATCGCCGGTATGGTCCTAACGACCGAAGCCCTCGTGGTCGAAAAACCCGTTAAAGAAGCCGCAGCCCCTGATATGGGCGGCATGGGCGGCATGGGCGGCATGGGTGGCATGGGCGGCATGGGCGGCATGGGCATGATGTAATTCCTGATGCCGTCTGGCCCTTGAAAATAATCTCATTCCATTGAGCCAATCTGTCCCTTTTCTGGTTATCGTCGGCATTAGGGACAGGTTTTTTTTTCCTCGGGAAAAACTTTTTCAGCAGAACCTACTTAATCTATCCTTTGCATTAGTCCAGACACTACACTAGAAAAGAAGGATTATTCCCAGAAATCATGACACTGCTGACGGTTCGATCGCTCAAAAAAGACTTCGGTATCAAGGAAATTCTCAAAGATGCCAGTTTTAGCCTCGATGATCGCGATAAAGTCGGCCTGATCGGTACGAATGGATCGGGAAAATCGACCCTATTGAAAATGATCGCCGGATTAGAATCGATCGATGGTGGCGAAATTCAAATCAATTCTGGGATGAAAATCGTCTATTTACCCCAGCAACCCGATCTAGACGACGATAAAACGGTTTTAGAGCAGGTTTTCGCCGATAGTGGCGAAAGCATGACTTTAATTAAGGAATACGAGGAATTGTCCGATCGCCTTGTCCATGAGCCAGAAAATCTGGATACTATTATGGAACGTTTGTCAAGGGTTTCGCAACAAATTGATAAACTTGCCGCCTGGGATTTAGAAACCAATGCTAAAGTTATTTTAAGTAAACTGGGCATCGATAATTTTAATGCTCGCGTGGGAGATTTATCGGGGGGATATCGCAAAAGAATCGCCATCGCTACCGCACTTTTAGCCGATCCTGACTGTTTATTGATGGATGAACCCACCAACCATTTAGACGCGCTTTCCGTGGAGTGGTTACAGAGTTATTTGTCCCGTTTTCGGGGAGGATTATTATTAATTACTCACGATCGCTATTTTCTCGATCGAGTGACTAATCGCATCATTGAAATCGATCGGGGAGATTTATCTACTTATTCCGGTAATTATGCCTATTATCTAGAAAAAAAAGCCTTAGCGGAAGAATCGATCGCCAGTAGTCAACGCAAACACGCGGGAGTTTTGCGACGGGAATTAGAATGGTTATCCCGGGGACCAAAAGCGCGCAGTACCAAACAAAAAGCGCGGATCGATCGCATTCAGGCAATGGGTAATAAGGAATTTAAACAGGTGGAGGGAAAAGTCGATATTGCCACCGCAGGAAGACGCATCGGCAAAAAAGTTATCGAAGTAGAAAAGATATCGAAAGCTTACGGCGATCATACTTTAATTAAAGATTTTACCTATATTTTTACCCCCGAAGATCGCATCGGTATTATTGGCAGTAACGGGGTAGGAAAATCTACTCTCATGGATATTATTACCGGGAAAACTCTCCCCGATTCAGGCACGGTTGACATCGGTTCCACTATTCATATTGGTTACTTCGATCAACAATCCGATGATCTCAATATTAACGAAAATCAAAGAGTAATCGAATATCTGAAAAGTGTGGCCGAATTAGTCAAAACCCTAGACGGCAGCGTGATTACCGCTTCCCAGATGTTAGAAAAATTTCTCTTTCCTCCCGATCAACAGTATGCACCAATTTATAAACTTTCTGGAGGGGAAAGAAGACGCTTATTTTTACTACGAGTTTTGATGAGTGCGCCTAATGTTTTAATCTTAGATGAACCCACCAATGATCTCGATGTGCAGACTTTAGCAATTTTGGAAGAATATTTAGAGGACTTTAACGGTTGTGTGATTGTCGTTTCCCATGATCGCTATTTTCTCGATCGAGTAGTTGATACTATTTTTTCCTTTGAAACCGGGGGTAATATCCGTCAATATCCGGGTAATTATTCCCTTTATCTCGATCAGAAAAAAGAGGAGGAGGAACCAAAAGAAAAAAAAGTCACCCCAAAAACTGTTAAAGCTTCTCCGTCACCCGTCAATAAGAAAATCTCTTTTAAAGAGAAAAAAGAATACGAAGATATCGAAAAACAAATACCAATTTTAGAAGCAAAAAAAGCTGAAATTGAACAGGTACTTTATGGAGAACCCCTAGAAGATTTTACCAAAATAACCGCTCTGACCGAAGAATTAGCTCAATTGAGTCAAAAAATTGATAATTTAACCGATCGCTGGTTAGAATTAGCGGAAAAATTAGGCTAGGATAATCCCTATTTTCCCGATCAATTTAGTCAAAACTGAGTGATAATTTCTGGTGAATCATCCTCATCCATGATCAGATCTACCGACTCCACCCGCAAGAGTGCCAAATTATCGTTAACCACCCCTTGAAGATAGATTTCCCCCATCCCTTCACCCCCAAGATCGATCGAGCCAAAAACTTGACCGGTTTTGGTATTAAAATTAAACTGAAAATAATTAGCCGAGGAAATTCCCTCGCTGACATTATCGTATTTAGCGATCTCCTGACCACTGTTATCATAAAAAGATACCCGAAAATCTTCTAAAACTTGCATCTTTCCCGAACCTTTTTCCGAAAAGATAGTCGGGGCCGTTTTTTCATCATAACTAAAAGAACCTTTAGCTGTATAACCCTGATTTCCCAACCATTGAAAATCGATCGTCACCGCTAAAACCCCTTGGCTATTCATGTTAGCAACTAAAAGCCAAGCTAATAGTAAAGTCAATATCATCTTTTTCATTAGTCGGTTATTTGGCTCTCTTATTCTTTGTATGATAAGTTTAACTTATATAGTAGCGATCGGTCTTTGTGTCCTCTGTGTCTGGAGTGGTTCATTACACTCACTTGCTCGTAAGACTGTATCTTAGAATACATTTTACCCACCAAACCTAAGAGAGCCATTATTTCAGTTATCAGTGATCAATGACTACAACCAGTCTTCCGGGGAATTTCTATGAGGTACTCTGTCTGTCCCTATAAACCTTAAGAAAACTTCAATTACATGGGTACAAGAAAAGGAAACCCAAATGCTCTTTTGTGGGGGGGTAACTTCCGTTTGCTGATATTACCCGATTTTAAGACAAAAATCGTCAAAAACCGCCATAACGTTCCTCTAACCAGGGATCACCTCGTCTATGGTAGCCATTAAGTTCCCAGAAACCCAGTTGCTCTCGATCGAGAAATTCTAAGCCATTAATCCATTTAGAACTTTTCCAAGCGTAGAGATGGGGGACAACTAAACGCAGCGGACCACCGTGGTCGGGGGTTAAAGGTTGACCAAACAGTTGAAAAGCGAAAAAATTATCCTCGTGCAGGAATTCCTCTAGGGTGAGGTTAGTGGTATAACCACCATAACAGTGTTGCATGACGTGGGTAGCCTCCGGCAACAGGTCAATTAAGGCCATAAAATCCGATACCTTAATTCCCGTCCAAGTCACATCTAATTTTGACCAACGGGTGACACAGTGAAAATCCTTAGTAAATTCCCACTGCGGTAGGGCCATAAAATCCGACCAGTTAAAAATTTTAGTCGCGGCCACCTTTCCCCAAACCTTGAATAACCATTCCTCGGTCTTGATTTGGGGAGTATCTCCGTAGGTAAGCACAGGAAAACCACTAGCGAGATATTGGCCCGGAGGAACTCGGTCTTGATCGGGAGATTCTGGTTTTTTAAAGAATTTGCCTAACATTAGTTGAGACTCACAACGAAAACCCTAAACAAATCTTAAAATATTAGGGAGCGAAAAGGTTTTCTCTACCTCACTCCCCACCATCAAGTTATTCCTCGTCTTCCCCTTCTTCTTCCTCTTTAGTGGGATAGACAAAGCTGTTAGAACGACCAGAAAGAACAGATTTACCCAAAGATAAGGCTTTTTGCGCTTCCCGAGCTGCTTGCTTTCTCCAGTGCGCTCTCCGTTGGTCGCGCTTGGCATTTGAGGTTTTCTTCTTGGGACAAGCCATAGTATTTTAACGATAGTTATAGACTCACAACCTTTCTATTCTACTCCCTATTTCCCTAATCGGCTCGCCAACTTGTCTGATTCCCCTACTCACTACTGCCTAAAATATTGATAAAACTTAATAATTATCATTGGCTTACCTATTTATGTTTAAAATCCTATATAGCTATGTAGTCAAGTAATTTCCATCATGGTCACTACCGTCGAACCTCCCTCCCAGAAAAAAGCTGTTCTGCGCGAAACTATCCTCACCCCTCGTTTTTATACCACCGATTTTGAGGCTGCCGCTAATTTTGACCTTTCTTTGCAAGAAACCGAAATCAAAGCGATGTTAGAGGAGATGCGGACCGATTACAACCGGCATCACTTTGAACGTCAGCAAGAATTTGAGAATTATCAAGACAATCTCGATGAAAAAACGAGAAATGCCTTTATAGATTACCTAGAACGCTCCTGTATCTCCGAATTTTCTGGCTTTTTGTTATTTAAGGAACTGTCACGACAACTAAAAAGCCGTAATCCCTTGTTAGGAGAGATATTTCATCTTATGGCTAGAGATGAGGCGCGCCATGCAGGATTTCTCAATAAAGCCATGGCTGACTTTAATATTTCCCTCGATCTAGCCAAAATTACCAAAACCCGTACCTACACCTTTTTCCCCCTTGAATGGGTGTTATATACGGTCTATCTCTCCGAAAAAATCGGTTATTGGCGTTATATCCTCATTTATCGTCATTTAGAAGAACATCCAGAGTATAAATTTAATCCTCTTTTTAATTACTTCGAGAGTTGGTGTCAGGACGAAAATCGCCACGGAGATATCTTTAAAACCTTACTGCGAGCTAAACCACAATTGTGGAATAATTGGCGATCGAGATTATGGAGTCGTTTTTTCCTGCTTTCTGTCTTTGCTACCCATAGTTTAACTGTACGCGAACGCTCAGACTTTTATGATGCTTTGGGAATGGATGCGATCGCTTTTGATCAAGAGGTAATTCGTCAGACTAATAATACCTCCGCTCGCGCTTTTCCCACCATTTTAAATGTGGACCATACCCAATTTTTTCCCCGTTTAAACCGTTGTGCCGAACGTAATTTACAATTAAAAGCGATCGATGAAAGTAGCTCTCCTCAATGGCTAAAAACAATGCGTAAGTTACCCTTACAGCTAGGTATCGTCGGGGATCTGTTGCGATTGTATCTAATTAAACCCATAGATGCAGAGGCCACCAGAGAAATGGTACTTTAATCAGTTATCAGTTATCAGTTATCAGTTATCAGTTATCAGTTATCAGTTATCAGTTATCAGTTCACAGCAAAAAACTCCCCAATTTCCAATTCATAATTCATAATTCCCACACCCCACACCCTACACCCTACACCCCACACCCTACACCCTACACCCCACACCCCACACCCTACACCCCACACCCCACACCCCACACCCCACACCCTACACCCCACACCCCACACCCTACCCCCACGAAAAACTTTTTCAGCAGACCCTAAGTAGTCGTGCCAAATTAATTTCCTCAACCTTGACGAGAAATTCTGTAAACTTCGATCAAAAGCTGCGTAAATTCTGTATTTTCTCTGGAAGTGTTAGATATAGCCTTTAGAATTGTGATCATAGCGCTAGGCTAATTCAGATCAATTAAACTTTTTCCTCACTCCCGACTTTGTTAGTATCATGAAACCTAACTCTGGCCGTAAACGTTTATTATCCCTGATATCTGCCGTTTCTTGTAGTTCCCTGTTGATTTTATCCCCTCTAGCCCAGAGAGCGCAAGCAGACGATATTACGGATGCCCTAGAAGCGGTAATTGAATATACGGCTCAATTACACCAGATCAATTTTAAGTATTTGTTAAGTGATGGCCCGATAACCACTCCCTGCGGTGTAATTTCCCTAGCGGCTTTCTGCACTGTAGATAATACAGTTTACGTCAATCTCCAGCAAGTCACTCGCATTAGTGATAATCCCCTATTTCCCCTTTACGCCGTCGCTCACGAGGCTGCTCACGCTGTTCAGTGGAATCGGGGTATCGGTGGCATCGATGAAGGCGGAATGAGCATCGGCATTGAATTACAGGCCGATTGTCTAGCGGGAGATACCCTTTCTTGGTTATTTACCGAAGCAAGAAGTTTATCCAAACAGGATTATATAATAGCAGGAAAACTTCTAGCGGAAGCGGCCTCGGAAGTGGGCGATTTTGAAGCTCCCAATAGCTCCCACGGCACACCACAACAGCGAGGTGATTCGGTCTTACAAGGATTCTACGGGGAAAATCATCAAGCTTGTATGCGTTAACTAGCATTCAAGGCTCTATTTCCCCTAGAATGCCTTAAAAAGTTTAAAAAACTACTGTAACCCTAACCAAGATAGCAGACCTTGGCCAGTGAGATACTCGATCAACAGGGTGATCACAAAACCAATCATAGCGGCTCTACCGTTGAGGCGCTCGGCATAGTCATTAAAACCAAATTTGGGGTCTTCTAATTTGGGGGTTTGAGTCGGTTGTGGTTCAGTCATGATCTTTACAGGCCGTTTACATTTCTTTACTATTCTAGCGGAGTTAGAAGTTAGGTTGTAACTAATTTCTAACTCCTCTCTATTTGCCCTAATCTCGACCGTTAAGAGCGATTAAAAGGCGCAGAATAAAGATAAATAGGTTGATATAGGTCAAATACATCGATAAAGCAGCACTGAGATACTGCTCATCTCTGTAGGTACGGGGCAAGATGTAAAAGTCCACCACTGCCGAGCCAGCAAACAGGAAAACCCCGATGCCAGAAATAGCGATTTCTAACCAGGTGGGAGTACCGCCACCAAAGATAGAGAAAATTAGCTGACCAATGAGAACAATAAAAAGAGCGAGAATACCGATGCTCACGGTTTGAGTCAGCGCCAAACCATCTTTTTCCGACAGATTCGAGCCGATATTCCGTCCCAACACAAAAGCGATGCCGCAACCGAGGGCAGCAATTGCCACTCCTCGCAAACCGACACCGGAAGTACCTAGGGCCACATAGACGATTCCACTGAGAGTATAGCCAGAAAGAAGACTATAGAGAGTCAGCAGGGGCAGAGCAGTGCTTTTATTGCCGCTTTCCGCAGTACTACGCGCGACGAAAAATAAAATAATCTCAGCAATCAGAGCGACAAAGAAAGTCGGGAAGAAAATCTGGGGATAGGATTGGATCACACCTAAACCGCCATAGGTTCCCACCGCAGTCAAAATTAGACCGCCACCGAGATAGGGCAGGGCCTTGGGGATAACATTAGGGCCGATAAGTGCTTGGCTTTTAGCCTCGCGTAAAGCTTGGCGAAAATTACTGGTATTACTCATGGTGACTAGGTTCGAGATACTTGTCTCAATCAATCTTGTTAAACAGAAACTATTCTTGATTAGTTCGTCAAGAATGGCGAATCGGAGGGAAGAAAAAAAGATAAATTTTTCCCCCGGCATCGATTCCCTCTTGATTGTAACGAAAAGACTAGGAATCGAGCTAAGTAGGTAGGTATTAAAAATTGTCAGATACCCTCCTTATCAAGCTATCCATTAGACCTCGACCTAATATTATCTCAAGACCAAAAGTCTTTCTAGTCAAGGAATATACCCGAATAAAAATTATTTTAATTGCCTCATATTTTTTCAGTAAAATTGAATTAGCAACGACAGATATACATTTCAGCTATCGAACTGCTTAATTAGTACATAGGCTAAAAGCAAGCTGTGACTGGGTTATAATTTTTGGAGATGTTTATTAGTCGGATATTTCTTAACAAAAAGAGAAGAAACTTAAAAAAAAGGAAACGATTGATAGGTATAGTTTTGGCTCTTCCGAACTTGTCATGTAAAATTAAAGAAAAAACAGACAATTATTGCTGACCAATAAAACAATAATTTATCTTTAAAAGCTGACTATGCTTGCAATACAGCAATTTATTGTTTAAAATATAGACAGCCAAGACAAGCAATTTTAGACACAAGCTATACTTATGCCATCAAATCCACAATTAAAGTTAATGACCGAGCTACTTAACCTAGAAGGAGTTGTCGTTACCAATTATCAAATTATTACCGATATAGGAATTGTTGGCTCTACCGAACCTGTCATGTAAAACTATCAACAAGTTGTGCTTGTAAAGCTTGTATACTAAGGCTTTGAGTTTTTGTTAGATTGATATTTATCAACTTTACAGCATTGCTGGGCAGAGAGGGAGCTTGAGGAATTTTCTACAGTGTAAGTTCGGAAGAACCTACTTTCCTAACAATTCTATACGCCGTTGATTCGTTAACACCCCAACTATTTCCCAGATGAAAATAGGTGCGATATTCTCGCCAATACTCTAATGCCATTAGTAGTTGGTCTTCCGTACTCAATTTGCTCGGTCTGCCAGTCTTTTTTTGCCAAACTTTTTCTGTCTTTAGGACTGTTACCATATCTTTAAATGTCTCTGGATACACGACCCACAAGCGTTTGAACTCTGTTGACTTTAAAGTTTTTACTTGTTCGTAAGTCATCTTTCACTCTTAACTCTTGGACTATTTTATCTTATTTTGTCTAGACTTATGCAAGAGATCTATTTAAGAGTCACTCCACTTGCAGGAGTGCCTCTCCTGATGTGTAGCTTATGCTCAACGGATTTAGTATGATTGACGAATTTGCGTTATTTCAGTTTCTATTTTCCAGTCAGAAATTAGACAGTGGCATCAATTTGGGCGAGGATTGCCGTGGACAACTGACAAAGTTGTTGATGACAAGGACCATTACTGGCCATGATCCCCCCCCATTGCCGCACATCGCCGCGATTATAGCGCACGGGTTGACCGTCAAAATAGGAGAATTTGCCGCCGGCTTCCGTTAAAATCAACTCTGGGGCGGCAAAATCCCAGTCTTTAGCCGCCGATTTCCCCGATAGGGAGATATAAACATCGGATTTTTGTTCGAGGATCGTGGCAATTTTACAGCCCACACTACCCACATAATTTTTACCTAAGAAGGGTATTTGACTTAATAAATTATCAAAACGTTGGTCGCGATGGGTACGACTAACTACCAGATAGAGATCGGTAATTTTATCTTTATTGGCAACTTTTACCTGTGTAATATTTCCGTCGCTAGTTTCTAGAAAAGTACCTTTTCCTTTTTGGGCAAAATAGAGTTTTTCTTGATCCGGTAAGGCAACCACGGCGATGATCGGTCTTCCTTGATAACATAAGGCGATATGTAGGGCATATTCTCCCGTTTTGTCGATAAAATCGCGGGTTCCGTCCAAAGGATCGATAATCCATACCCAATCTTTCGGGATAGCTTCATTACCCTGATGGGTTTCCTCGCTTAGATAACCAAAGTCGATATCAGAAAAATTTGTTTGTAATTCCCCTAAAATATAATGATTTGCCGCTAAATCCGCCGCCGTCACTGGTCCGCCTTTTTTCTTCTCGTTGACGGCTAAATCCTGTTCACCCCGGTGGTAGGATTGGAGGATTTTAGCACCACCCCAACCGACGGCACGAGTCACGGCTAAAATGCGATCGAGTGTTTCGGTATCTTGACAGGTTAAATTAATCATAAAATAGCCTCAGTTTTTCAGACTTATTATCTACTAAATTTAAAGACTGGCTTCTTAGCTTATCATCCCTTGCTTCCTAGCTCCTGACTGGCTTAATTTTGCCCTTGCCAAAAATAATCGGCGGGTTTTTTAGTTTCTTCCGGTGATGATTGGGGAGCGTCTCCCAAGAAAACCGAGCGCTGGCTGACGCGATCGCCTAATCTTCTCTGGACTCGACTGGGAATGCCGTAACCGTAGGCAATATGACCTTTTCCTGCTAGGACGATGATCTGATATTCGGGATGAGCTTGCCAGAATTTAGCGATCGCATCGGCCATGGTTTCATCCCAGAGAACCTGTGCCAGAAAAAAGCGATCGAATCCCTGACTTTTGCCCCCCGTGTGTTGCTGATAAACGGCTAGGATCTGTTGACGATACTCTTCGTTATCCTGGTTTATTTCGCTTTTAGGGGGAATGTAGGTCATTTCTGAGGTGGAGAGGCTTTCTAATCCCTCCTGTGCCACTTTTCTAGTGATTTCCGTGGGTGTATTGAGGGCGATCAATGGTAGTTTTTTCGCCTTGGCCAAGCGCAGGATCGGGGCGTAAAATTCCCAATCAAATCCCCAACGTTGGTCGTATTCACTTTTTTCTCTTAACTGATTTTCGCTAATTTTGCCGGCTAAATACTGATCCAAATAGATTTGGTAAGGACGTTGAAACATCTCGAAAGCGATGGCTATTTGGGGATTATTAGCCTGTAAATACTCGATAATAGCTAATTGGGCCTGATGATCGGCTTGGCTATCGTGCCTTTCTCCCAGATAAATAATCTCGGCTGTTTTTAAATCTGCCAGAATTTGTTTTTGGCTATTAGTAAAACTCCAGGCCCGGGGCAGCAAAATAAACAGTAAGCAGAGGGCAAGGAAAACGGGAAAAAAGCGTCGAGAGAATTTCATCTTTTTAAAGGTCTTTTAAAAAACCTAAGTAGATAGGTATTAAAAACTTTCAGATGCCCCCCTTATTAAGGGGGGATTAAGGGGGGATCCCCCCAGCTATCGGCACCCCCCTTATTAAGGGGGGTAGGGGGGATCGAACCTAAAATCCATTTTTAATTTAATTATAACCAGCTACTTATCTTAACCGAAACCAAGACAAAAAAGGTGGGCAATGCCCACCCGAAAAAATTTTCAGAGAACCTTTTTGGTTTAGTAGGTTTCTACGTGCCAGCGATGTTCTTTTTTCAGTTGTTTCTGATAGACAGACCAATCGGTGCCATTTTTAGCGGCAGCACCACTGATAGCATCGTCGATACCATCTTCCATCCCTTTAAGTCCGCACATATAAGCGTGGGTTTTGGGACTTTGGAGTAGATTCCAGATTTCGTCAGCGTGTTCGGCTACCCGGTGTTGAATATACATTCTGCCGCCCTGGGGATTTTGCTGTTCCCGGCTGATGGCATAGGTGAGACGGAAGTTATCGGGGAATTCCGCCGCGATTTGCTCTAATTCTTCTTGGTAGAGAATATTGGCCGTTTTGGGAACTCCGAAAATCAACCAAGCTAGACCTTTGAATTTATAATCTTCGTGTTGTTCCTTGAACATCCGCCAGAGGAAAGCTCGGAAGGGAGCGATTCCCGTCCCGGTGGCCATCATAATGATAGTGGCATCTTCATCACCGGGTAGCAGCATTTCTTTACCCACGGGGCCAGTAATAGCCACATCGTCCCCCACCCCTATATTACAGAGATGGGTGGAACAAACCCCATAAACGGTTTCCTTGGTTTCTGGGTGCTGGTATTCTAACTGACGCACGCAGAGAGATACGGTTTTATCGTCTAATTTATCACCATGACGGGTGGAGGCGATCGAATAGAGTCTCAATTTATGAGGTTTGCCATTAGCATCGGTACCCGGAGGGATAATACCGATACTTTGCCCTTCTAAATAGCGTAAATCGCTCCCAGAAAGGTCAAAGGTGACGTGTTGTACGATGCCGATACCCCCCTCATCAACGAGAGGATAATTCTCGATACATTTGCCGATAAAGGGTTGGTTCGGACGGTAGATATTGACGGGGATATCTGTTTTTTCTTTCGCTTGAGTCATGGCCTTTTTCTTGGTCTGTTCGGGGACGGGCGATGATTGAGCGATTGGCTGTGGTGTGGAGGCACTAGAAACAGTTGCTACGGGGGCAATCCCATTTAAGGGTTTGATGCTGACGATACGACCACCTAAACGGGTAATCCGACGCATTTCTTGATTCATGCGACTGTAGGGAACCGTGAAAAACACGCTTCCACTCTGACGGATTGAATAATCCAAGCTGTCAGTATTGTCGTTTTGATTGAGACCCGCCACTTCGTAAACAAATAAACGGTTTCCCGCTAGTGTACTCGGACTGTACATTAAATATAACTCCCAACTCAAGTCACGATAATCGTTCCATAGTTTAGCCTACCATCGGTACACTACACCTAGGCCTAATTGAGAGTTATCTTAAAAAAACCACAGACATCGCTTTTATCCTTTTGGATAGGATAGGTTAAGTCTCTGGTTAAAATCTGTTACATTTGCAGCATTTTACTTTTTATTAAGATTTATGTTACTTTTTCCCATTTATGCTAAAAATCCCCCTAGTTTGCCTGATGAGGGCAAGAGCGGGGGACAAATATTAGCGATAATTATTTTATGAACTACTCGGCCGCAGCAGCGTTTAAGGGTTTAATGCTGACGATGCGAGCGCCTAAACGGGTAATCCGACGCATTTCTTGATTCATGCGGCTATAGGGAACGGTTAAAAAGACACTGCCACTCTTACGGATAGAATAATCTAGGTTATCAGTCTTGTCATTTTGACTCAAACCGACGACTTCATAGACAAAAAGGCGATTTTCTTTGGCACTAGAGAGACTTTGCATCGAAATGGCTCCTACATTGATGTTATAGTTCTCTAGTTTAGCCTAGCAGGGAGACTAGCAATCTAGTTAGGGTTTGCGGCAAAAAGTTTCTCGTGGGGCCAGGGTGTGGGGTGTAGGGTGTAGGGTGTAGGGTTTTATTTTAAGGTACTTTTCCCCTGAATTTTCCCCCCGATCCCTCCAATGGCTGGCACTTTTTGATTTTCCAAAAGTCTAAAAGTCTTAACCAACAAGGTTTTTAGATTTATTCAGCCAACCCTAGTTAATGGCCGATTTACGGCCGTTCATTGTACCATGACGCTCGATCGCAATTGTCCACAGGCCGCATCGGTCGCTAAACCTCTCGAATAACGGACAGTAACGGCGACTTTTTCCTGTTCTAAAATAGTTTTAAAAGCCTTAATTCTCTTTTCATCAGGCCGTTGATAATCCACCTCCTGAATGGGATTATAGGGGATTAAATTGACGTGAGATTGAAACCCTTTCACCAGTTTGGCTAATTCCCTTGCGTGTTCGGGTAAATCATTTACTCCCGCTAAAAGAATGTATTCAAATGTCACCCTTCGTCCCGTGATTTGAACGTATTCCTGACAGTCTTGGATCAGATTACTTAGGGGATAATGGTCGGCACTGGGGATTAATTTAGATCGAACTTGTTGATTAGAAGCATGGAGACTAACAGCAAAAGTTACTTGCAAATTATGTTCGGCTAGTTGCTTGATTTTCTGGGGTAATCCCACGGTAGAAATCGTTAAACAACGCTGACCGATACCCACATCTTGATTCAGGGAATGAATCGCTGTCACCACTTCGGGGATATTTAATAAAGGTTCCCCCATACCCATAAATACCACATGACTAACTCGCTGTTGAAAATCCTCCTGTACTGTTAATACTTGGTCAACGATTTCATGTGCTTTTAAATTACGAGTAAAACCCCCTTTTCCCGTGGCACAAAAATCACAGGCCATGGGACAACCCACTTGGGAAGAAACACAGACTGTCAATCTTTTTTCACTGGGAATTCCCACCGCTTCGATAATTAAACCATCCGCCAGTTTTAGCAGATATTTACGAGTGCGATCGGGTGCTACACTGCGATAATGTATAAGGGAACGACCGATAGGATAATCCGCCAGCTTGCTGCGCCATTCTTGGGGGAATACGGAAATATCCGCCAAAGAATGCACCCCTTTTTCGTATAGCCATTGGTGTAGTTGTTTACCCCGATAAGCGGGTTGTCCCTGGTCTTTTACCCAGTCGGTTAGTTCCTCTAAAGATTTCGCCAGTAAAGTCATAATTATTATCGTTGATCACCTTATCATTCTAGCCGATCAATCATATCTAGTAGCAAAACCGTAACAAAATTGTATTGATTAATTGACATTTTTTCCCTTTGCTCCTTCTCTAGTCTTTGTTCGTCAATTAAATACTTAAGTAGTCGTGCAAAATTAATTTCTTGGTTAGGATAGGCAAAAGGCAAAAGGCAAAAGCTTTATCGAAATGTGTAGTTAATTTTGCTTAGGTACTTAAAACTATAACTTAAACTGAGCCTGACGACAAAAATAAATCTAGTCTTAAGCTTGATCTTTTTTACCTTTCATTTAACTTAACTGTTCAAGGGGAACTGTCAGCGCCATAATGATCGATGGACTTCGATCGAGAGCAGAAATTTTATGAGTTGCCAGCAAAAAAAGTCAATATGGGGAAATAAGGAGCTATTCAGTTGTAAAAGCAATATTTAAGCGAAAATTTATGAAAATCGCTATTTTATCGCAAGACGCTTCTCTTTATTCCACCAAGCGACTGAAAGAAGCGGGAGAAGCTCAAGGCCATGAGGTACGAGTGATCAATTATTTGCGCTGTTACATGAACATCACCTCCCATAAACCCACGGTTGTCTATAACGGTAAACCCTTGGAGAGTTTCGATGCGATTATCCCCCGTATTGCCGCCTCAAAAACCTTCTATGGAACCGCAGTCGTCCGACAATTCGAGGTGATGAATGTTTTTACTGCCAACGACTCGCAAGCAATTTCTCGGTCGCGGGATAAATTGCGTTGTCTGCAAATCCTCGCTCGGGAAGGGATAGGTTTACCGGTGACGGGAATTGCTCACGCAACTCAAGATATCGATGGTTTAATCGAAACCGTCGGCGGCACCCCTCTAGTGATTAAATTATTAGAGGGAACTCAAGGTATTGGGGTAGTTTTAGCGGAAACCGACCAAGCAGCCAAGTCAGTTATTGAAGCTTTTCGGCAATTAGAAGCTAATATTCTAGTACAAGAGTATATTAAAGAGGCTAGTGGCGCAGATCTGCGCTGTTTTGTCATCGATGGAAAAGTGGTAGCCTCGATGAAGCGACAGGGGGCCGAAGGGGATTTTCGTTCTAATCTTCACCGCGGTGGCAAAGCAGAAAAGATAAAATTAACCCCAGAGGAACGCAGTACGGCTATACGGGCCACTAAAGCCATGGGTTTACGGGTTGCGGGTGTGGACTTATTGCGGTCTAATCACGGGCCCGTGGTTATCGAGGTCAATTCCTCTCCCGGTTTGGAAGGAATAGAAGCGGCCACCGGTGTGGATGTGGCCAAAAAAATTATTGATTTTGTCGCTAAAAATGCCACCCTAGTCCTAAATCGCGATCGATATCAATATTAGCCGTCAGCCTTGCATCAGTTATCAGTTATCAGTTATCAGTTATCAGTGGGTAAGTTATCAGTCAATAGTATTAAGCGTTGACATCCTCGCCGCCGTAAAACGGACGGCGGTTCCTCACCACGCCACTTTTTTAGGGTGGTCGCGTCAACGGGGTTGACGCAGATAGCGAAAAACGCTTAATTGCTTAAGTCTGACACTTTCGACCCGTCCGTTTTGAGTGTCCGAATGCCCTCTGGCCACTTTGAACAAGTCGAAAAAATCTAATGTTCAACCTTATTTCCTAGAAAGTTTTACTTGTTCAAGGCCGAATTTGAATTCTTTTCTGAACGAAACCCCCTACTATCTGTGGTCAAGGTTCAGTTTTTAGCTTGGTTATCGCTTTTTCCATTGTAGCCTAAAGCCGTCCTAAAAGGACGGGGTTTTAACCCAAATTTTCGATAAGCTCGGAGCTGCCTTTTTACTGAAAAAGCTCCCCACACCCCACTTCCCCACTTCCCCACACCCCACACCCTACACCCTACACCCCACACCCCACTTCCCCACACCCCACACCCCACACCCCACACCCTACACCCCACACCCTACACCCACTTTCAAGTCAGATGTGATTTATCAGTCGGCAAATACACGGACGCTATCGGGAATAATCGATAGTTTTACCTTTGTACCGATGTCTAATTGGGTGTTAATCGTTGTTCTAGCGTGGATTTGGCTGCCGGTAGCCGTTAGCAGACAATAACGGTATTCCCGCCCTAAAAATTGGCGATCGCAAATAACCAGATCTCCCGTCTCATCTGGCTTAATTTTGACATCTTCCTCCCTTAGCATCAATTCCCCTTTGTCCAAATCTTGACCATCGGGAATTTCCCAGAGTCCTATCTCGGTTTGCCATTGTTCCCCCTTCCGTCTAGCGGGGAGAAAGTTAGCTTGGGTGACAAACTCGGCCACAAATCGCGAGGCCGGATGACTATAAATTTCCTCGGGATTGTTAATTTGTTCTAATTTTCCTTGACAAATGACCCCAATTGTGTCGCTGATCACCATTGCTTCCTCCCGGTCGTGGGTAACAAAAATGGCCGAGATACCAGTCGCTTTCAGGATATGACGGATCTCGTGCCGTAACCGTTGCCGGACCTGCACATCGAGATTACTTAAAGGTTCATCTAAGAGGATTAAAGAGGGTTTTGGGGCTAAAGCGCGGGCGAGGGCGACTCTTTGCTGTTGTCCTCCCGATAGCTGATGGGGATAACGTTTTTCTAGTCCTTGCAGTCCGACTACATCCAAAGTTTCCGCCACCCTAGCGTTAATAGCTCTGCTCGATAATTTCTCCCCAGAGTTTTTTAAACCGAAGGCGATATTGTCAGCAATGGTTAAATGGGGAAAAAGAGCGTAATCCTGAAAAACCATGCCCGTATTGCGTTTTTCTGGGGGAATAAAGGTTTTTTCGTCGGCAACTATTCGCCCTCCCAATTCAATCACTCCTTGAGATGGTTTTTCAAATCCCGCAATCATCCGCAGTAGAGTGGTTTTACCGCAGCCCGACGGACCCAATAATCCGAGAATTTCGCCCTCTGTTAAACTAAAACTGATATTATCGACAGCTAGAGTAGGAGAAGCGGGAAAACGCTTGTTAACCTCGGATAAACGCAGAATTACAGACTTTTTCATGGTGAGAAAGACAATCGCCCAGTCAGTGGCAGGGCTATTTACTTAAGAATTATTCCTAATTAGTTCACTACTATTATTTATAACATCTCAATGGACTAATTAGGAAACTTTCTCAAAAATTTCATGCTCACACCTGAAGATATTATTCTCGTTCCCCGGGGGGCCGAGCATAGCTCAATCCGTCGAGGATTAAGGAAAATCGGCGATTTAGCCCCGCAAATTATCCCGATTAACCTTGGCGCTCCAGAATTCCTCGACAGTTCCCCAGTCTCTAAGCTATCTCTAGAATTTCTTAATAAGTTCACAGGAAAAATTGTGCTGATGGGATTAGCGGGCAGTCTCAGCGATCGCTATCGGGTCGGAGATGGGGTAATCTATCAAGGTTGTGGCACAGAAAAGGGGGATTATTGGCAGTGTGAACCGGAAATAACCGCAGAAATCGCCCAATTAACCGGATATAGTCTCGTCAAAGGTTTAACCAGCGATCGCCTGATTAGCCGATCCGAGGAAAAACGACGTTTAGGACAGGGGGGCTATGAAGTGGTAGATATGGAAGGAGCAAGGATTTTAGGGGCTTTACCGGGGCAAAAAGTGGCAATTGTGCGCGTGATTAGCGACGAGGTGACGCAGGATTTACCCGATTTAGCCCCGGCAATTGATAATCAAGGTCAGCTGCTACCATTGCCCCTAGCTCGACAAATGTTAATCCGTCCTGTCCCGGCCTTCCATTTGATTCAAGGTTCCCTAAAGGGTTTATCCGTACTAACTCAGGTGGCGCGAAGGTTGTGCGGCAGTAATTTTTAAAATTTGCTTGCAGATTATTTTTTTTCTGTGCTATAATGGTTAAGCTAAAATCAAGCGGATGTGGTGGAACTGGTAGACACGCACGTTTGAGGGGCGTGTGGCTTACGCCTTGCGAGTTCGAGTCTCGCCATCCGCATAAACTTTTATCTGCCCTCTGACAAGAATTGCCCTTGTCACCTATCGTCAGGGATGGATATTTGGCCATCAAAATTTTCTAACTCATCCTTTCAAGTGGCTTAGGTTTGACTAAGTTTAGTTAAGCGGTTGCGAGTAGCGATTTAGCCAAAGCACTAGGTCGTTTAAGGTTGTAAAATCCAACAAAGCCTCAGCTAAGGACTCTAATTGCTCGATTTCTAGAGCCTGAATCCGGGCAGCCAACACCTCATCCACTGCACCAAAGCGACGTTGCAACAGACGCAAAATCAGGGCAGATTCCCCTTCCATTCGTCCTTCCAGTCGTCCTTCCAGTCGTCCTTCCAGTCGTCCTTCCAGTTGTCCTTCCAGTCGTCCTTCTTCCTTGGCTTCACGATATACCCTTGTATCTGTCAATTGTATTCCTAGCATCGCTTCCACCTCCTGCCGACTCAAGTTAGTAAATTTATAGACCATAATTGTGGCAATCATTTCTATTATGGCGCGACTGGCTTCTGTATCTGCAATTTGCTCTTGGGTTCGTGCCAGTAAATAGCGGGCTTTTTCTGGTGCTTGGGTTTCTTCTACAGTAGTGAGTACCATCAAGGCAACCCCTAACGGTAACTGCTGAATTTCCCCTAATTCGTTCAGATAAATTCGATGCACCTGAGGACAATTGAGCAGTGCTCGGTAGGGATGGGCATTACTTTGTTCTAGGCTGCGGGTGGGATAGATGACAACAATTTGCCAATCGGCAAATCGTTCTCGCTGACGATAAAAATACAAAAATGATTCGCCAAATACCCTTTCATACAGTCGTTCGTCTTTTTGAAATTGCACTTCGCAAAAATAGATCACCCCGCTACTATCATTATCGGGTGGCAGGAATACGCCATCGATCTCAAATTTGGGTTCTTTGACGGCTACGGAGTCAAAGCGGTATTCGGTGGCATTAGCAGGTGGGTTTTCCAGTAAATCGAAGAGAAGGGAGGGGGATTGTTGAAAAAGCCGGTAAAATATCGAGTCTCGTTTCATTATGATCGGGATTGCACCATAGATCTTTCCCGATCTTCCCATGAAACCCCTCAAAAAAGAGAGAGGAAACCCGCGTCTCCTCTCCCTTGTAGGCATTATTTTCTAGCTTTGCGGACAGCACCCCCTAGCATTAAACCGCCCAGTGTGATAAAACCAAGAAGGCTAGAGGGTTCGGGGACAGTGACTGCTGGAGTCGGAACTGTCAGCACGGAGGAGATGCCATATAACCGGCTGATACTAAAGCGGTCGGAATCGTACATGGTAATCCACTCAGCTGTAATCGAACTGGCGAGCCCGTATCTTACTCGCCCCAGGGAGCCACCACCAAGTCTTCCATTCTCCGCTGTTCCATTGTTATTGGTCCCTGTCGAGACTGGCTCATTCAATTGCCAATCGTCAGGAGTGCGATTGATAGCGGTTTGGATGCTGCCATCCCAGAGATCGGCATTATTGTTGGCGACCCGGTTGCCATCTATGAGATAGATCGGAACACCCGTACTCAATGTCGGATTAGTACCCGTATTATCACGGGCATCGACTGAAGCAGTAGAACCGATCGCCTTCCAAGTAATCGTATTCGGGTCAATTCCAGCCGCATTTAAAGCCTGATAGAGAGCCGTATCAGTCGTCCCTGGCAATATAGAGAGCCGTACTTGACTGGTGACAAAGTTATTGTAGTCGTCGATGTCGGTGCTTGTTGCATCCCGTTTGCCTTCAGTGACAAACACCAAACGATACTGATCGCCAACGGCCAAGTCGGGAGGGACGACCACCAAAGCAGCTTGTGCTGCACTAGCCGTTCCTAGAGTGGCTGCTAAGAACACCCCGGATAGAATGCCGAGTTGTAATTTCATAAAAAAGGGTTAATGGTAAATGGTTTGAGTGCGTGACATTTCGATTCGGGTTAAGCAATAGGGCAACCCAAAACAATGACAAGCGAATGCTCAAGGAGACCCTACATACTTTACCCCCCCCCGTATTGTATTAAAAGCTACAATTTAATAAATATTTACATTCCTCTCCCCCAGGGCTTGCGCCCCTTGTATATTGGAGAAGTGGTAGGGTGTCAGCCTTTTCTTCAAGAGGATTTGCCGATCACCAGAACCCCAAGAGAGCCATCTGATCACTTATAAACTGTTGACTATCCAAATTACTCGTTAAGACTGCATTAGAGGTAAATATTTCATGAGCCAAACCATCACACCTTCTTCCTTAAAAGCTAGTTTAGCCCCCAATCCCACTAGAGCAGCAACGGTGGACGATGGGGGAAATGTGCTAGGGGAATTTCTGCAAGAAACTCTGGCCATGACTAAACGTCTGTTCATCCAATTACAACGTCGTCCTTCAACCCTAATCGCGGGGGTAATTCAGCCCTTTATGTGGCTGATTTTATTCGGGGCATTGTTTTATAATGCTCCCCAGGGTCTATTCGGCAACGATCTCAGTTATGCTAAATTTCTCGCCCCCGGGGTGATTGTCTTTACCGCTTTTTCCGGGGCCTTAAATGCCGGTTTACCGGTAATGTTCGATCGAGAATTTGGCTTTCTTAACCGTCTCTTGGTAGCGCCTTTAACCACTCGTTACTCGATCGTGGCCGCTTCTACCATCTATATTATCGTCCTCAGTTTCATCCAAACCGCCTCGATCGTGGCCGCTAGTGCCTTTTTAGGGGCAGGATTGCCTAGTTTAGCCGGATTAGGTGCGATCGCTTTGATTGTTTTCCTAATAGTTTTGGGTATGACTGCCTTAAGTCTCAGTTTAACCTTTGCTCTCCCCGGACATATCGAATTAATCGCCGTCATTTTCGTCACCAATTTACCGCTTTTATTTGCCAGTACCGCCCTCGCTCCCTTAAACTTTATGGCAGATTGGTTACAAGTAATCGCTAGTCTCAACCCTCTTACCTATGCGATCGAACCGATCCGTTATATTTATTTCAATCAGCACTGGTCTTTTGATAGCATAGTCTTACAAACCCCTTGGCTTGACCTCAATTTCTTGACAGTTTTAGGCCTGCTCTTAGCTTTTGATCTGCTAATACTTTTGGCAATTCAGCCCTTACTTCGTCGTCGTTTTGCTTAAATCAGTTATCAGTTATCAGTTATCAGTTATCAGTTACCAGTTTACTGTTCACTGAAAAGCCTACAATTTTCTCACCACCAAAAACTAGACAAGTAAGTAGTTATAATTAAATTGAAGATAGATTTTGCCTCTGATCCCCCCTGCCCCCCTTAATAAGGGGGGTGCCGATAGGCGGGGGGATATCCCCTTAATAAGGGGGGTGCCGATAGGCGGGGGGATATCCCCTTATTAAGGGGGGTGCCTGACAACTTTTAACACCTACCCACTTAATTTTCTGAGGAGTTAGTTAGATTATGAATACTCAAAAAATGTTGATCAAATCGTCTTTATTCCTAGCTACTATTTTATTGGTCGGGGCTGATTTTAGTCCGCAAGTGTTAGCTCAAAGCTTGAACCCCAGTCAGCCGGATTATCAAAAAAATGAACGTAGTTCCGATGGCAGGGATAGTCTCGGTGGTTTTAATCCTTTAGACTTGATTCATAATAGTAATTTTCGCCGTAGCCGGGACGGATCGGAATTTCAGGAAGACACCCTCAATAATATCAACGAAGCGGCCGAGGAGTTTAAACGCAAGCAAAGAGAACAACTAGAAAATCTGCAAAATCCTGCCCCAGAAACCAAATAAAACCCTTTTTTTTGAGTAGCTAGACACAATTAATTGCACATATCTAACTAGGGTCTGCTGAAAAAGTTTTTCGTGGGGGCAGGGTGTAGGGTGTAGGGTGTAGGGTGTAGGGTTTTACCCATTTTCATCTGGTAAATTACCTAATTTTCAGGGAAAAAGTCCCGTAATTTTCCCCCCGATCCCTCCAAAGGCTGGCACTTTTTGAGGGAAAAAAAGCCTAAAAGTTTTACCCAACAAGGTTTTTAGATTTATTCAGCAAGCCCCAATTACCTCTTGCCTATTGCCTATTGCCTATCCTAAGCAAGAGGTTGATTTTGTTCAATCCCTTAGTATATATGATCGCTAAGTGCAGATGATCTCAGAAAGACCAGTAACTGAAGAGCATTGGGGGGTTTATCTGACACGAATTTATATTAAACTTAGGATTGGTTTATTGAATTATCGTCTTATTAAAACTGTGGAAGTAATGGAAATCGGGCAAAAAGTCAAGGTCTGTCGCTTAAGAGACCGCGTTAACTCGGATGTAGCGGGTAAATTGGGTAAAGTGGGTGTCATCAAAAACTTTAAGATGACCGATGGCAGCGGTGTTGGTGCTGTTGTCCAGTTCGATGATAAGACCGCTACTTGGTTTTTTGAGGATGAACTCAAACTCATCTAAATATAACGCTTAGGAATTAACTATGTCCTTAATTTTGACCTTTTTGGGCAAGGGGGGCAGCGGTCGCAGTATAATAGCGATCGCTTCGGCAAAGAAAATGGCTGGTCTGGGGTCAAAAGTTCTCTTGATCGGTCAAGATTCTGGTCCCGCTTGGGGATTACTCCTCAAGGCCTCCCCTAGCTCCTCTATTACCGAAATTGCCCCCAATCTCTCGGTTATCCAGCTTAGTAGTACCCAGTTACTAGAAAAAAGTTGGGAAGAAGTCAAGGAATTAGAAAAGCAGTATTTGCGTTCTCCCACCTTGAAAAATGTTTATGGTCAAGAGTTGGGCATCTTACCCGGAATGGACCAAGCTCTAGCTTTAAAATTCCTGCGGGAACAGGATAAAAGCGGAAATTACGATGTCATCATCTACGACGGCAGCGGAGATATCAACAGCCTGAGGATGTTGGGGATTCCAGAGGTGGGTGGCTGGTATTTACGGCGTTTTCTGCAGGTTTTCAGCGATTCTGAGATTGGTCGCACCCTTTCTCCCTTTTTCCAACCAATCGCCGCCGCCGTGTTGAATTTCTCCTTTAATCCCGACGGTTTGGGGAAGAAGGCCGATAATAACATTTTAGACGAGGGGCGCTCCGCTTTAGCCGATCCCCGGCGAGTTTTAGCCTATCTAGTCACCAATGATGATCCAATTGCGATCGCAGATGCCAAATATCTTTGGGGTGCGGCGCAGCAAATCGGTTTAAATGTGGGGGGAGTGATTTTTAATCGCTGTCAGAGTGCTACGGAGGATTTTGCCCCGCTGCCGGCCGCGATTTTACCCTACCGTCAAGGAGAAGATTGGCAGGAGTTAATCGCCGAGTTACCCAATTTTCTCACGGTGCAGCCGCCCAAACCGTTAATAATCGATACGGCAGCTGGTCAGGTCAAGGTTTATTTACCCGGATTCGAGAAAAAACAGGTAAAACTGACGCAATCGGGTCCAGAATTAACCATCGAAGCCGGGGATCAACGGCGTAATATTGATGTACCACCGCCTCTAACCGGAAGATCGGTAAAAGGGGCAAAATTCCAAGAAGGTTACTTAATTATTTCTTTTTAAGGGATTATGTCAAACACCGAGATAGAAAACAAGGACGAGCGGGGGGCCAAAACTCGCCAATTATTGGGCATGAAAGGGGCCTCATCGGCAGAAACCTCCCTCTGGAAAATCCGCTTACAATTGATGAAGCCGATCACTTGGATTCCTCTCATTTGGGGGGTTGTCTGTGGGGCTGCTTCATCGGGGAATTATACTTGGTCTTTAGAAGATGTCTTAAAAGCAGCCACCTGTATGTTACTTTCTGGTCCATTGATGACCGGTTATACCCAAACTTTAAATGATTTTTACGATCGAGAAATCGATGCAATTAATGAACCCTACCGTCCGATTCCTTCGGGGGTGATTTCTATTCCGCAAGTGGTCGGCCAGATTTTGGTTTTATTAGCGGCTGGGTTAGGAATATCTTATCTTCTCGATCGCTGGGCAGGTCATGATTTCCCGATCATGCTCTGTTTAACCCTATTTGGTTCTTTTATTGCCTATATTTATTCAGCACCACCTTTAAAATTAAAACAAAATGGTTGGCTAGGAAATTATGCCCTCGGTGCTAGTTATATAGCATTACCTTGGTGGGCTGGTCACGCCCTTTTTGGTCAGTTAAATTGGACAATTATGATCTTAACCCTCATCTATAGTCTAGCGGGTTTAGGCATTGCTGTGGTCAACGACTTTAAAAGTGTGGAAGGTGACGAAAAATTAGGCTTGAAATCCTTGCCAGTTATGTTTGGAATTACAACCTCGGCTTGGATTTGCGTGATTATGATCGATGTTTTTCAAGCGGGAATTGCGGGCTATCTGATTAGTATTCATCAGAATCTTTATGCCGCTATTTTACTGTTATTAATTATCCCTCAGATCACTTTCCAAGATATGTATTTTCTGCGGGATCCGCTCAAAAATGATGTCAAATATCAAGCCAGCGCCCAGCCTTTTCTAGTGTTAGGAATGTTGGTGACAGGTTTGGCTTTAGGTCAGGGTATGCTCTGAAGATTGTAGTTAATAAAAACAGGAAATATCCAGTTTATGGGACATAATCGCCTTGAATCGCGCTTGGGTTTACGGTAACTTGATCCGTCAAAAGGGGTGAAAATAGATTTTCGGTTCGATCCCCCCTTAATCCCTAGGGTTGATTCATTTAAATTAAGTACAGCGGATTTTGAGTCGATAAATTTGACCGAAGATTCTCAAGTTTATCTTTTTATAATCAAAAGAGTTAGTCACAATAACTAATCTTTAAGGCTCTTCTCGACTTTGTGTGATAATTTTTGCTTATGGAATCGTGAAATGCTTATCGGGCAACACTTTTAGGACTATTTTGTCGAAGAAACTATCAGTATAGACCTCGTTTCCACACAGAAACCAGAAGAGCCTCTTTAATCCTCTGCCAATATTTATTATGAATAAATTGATAAAGTTTGTTCCCAAGCCACTAAAAGTCCATCTCTCTTGAAATTGTCTGAGAGTACATCCTGTTAATTTAGCTAATTTTTCTGCTTCTTACGTCGATAAAACTATCAGTTTTTCCCAACGTTCAGCTAACCACCTCTGTCCCTCCGTTATTGA